>NZ_JACADT010000441.1:0-4612 GCF_013421635.1 Streptomyces sp. UH6
AGGAGGTGGGAGCGGTGGGTGGCGTCGACGACGCCGAGCACCCGCGCCTCGCGCAGCCCGGCGGAGACGATCCGCACGTAGGCGCCGGGGCCGACGGCGGCACGCGGGGACACCGGCAGCGGGGCGGCCTCCAGTCCCTCGGCGTGCACCAGGGCGAGGCCCAGGGCGGGCAGTGGGGTGATCGCCCCGTCCGGGGTGGCGAGCGTGCGGTCACCCGATCGGACCAGGACGCGGTACAGGCCGTCCACCACCTCGTGTGCGGTGATCACCGTGCCGTGGTGGTCGGCGGCGAAGCCGGTGCCGCGCGGGCGTCCGGCGGGGTCGCAGAGGGTGACCAGAGCGGCTTCGGGGACGGCGCGTACGCCGTCCGGCCGCCGGACCTCCTCCGTCCCCGCGTGCGCTCCCGCCATACCCGTCCTCCCCGCTGCCGTGCCGTCCCGCTCCGACGGTAGGCCGAAGATGATCAGCTGGGCGGGTGTGCGGGGAAACGCGCCCCCTTCCACTCCCTCGGTTCACTCCGAGCGCCCGTCCGGACGGGTGAATACGGGGGTGCGGATGGAAAGAGGTTCTCCCGGGGGAACAGAGGGGGGAAACCCGTGGAGCGGCGGCGGAACGTCCCCGTGCCGCCGCCGCTCCACGGTCCCGCCCGGCGGCGCCGGCCGCGCGTTTCACGGCCCGCCCCGGCGGTGCCGGCACGGACCGTGGAACGCGCGGCGCGCGGCGGTGCTCAGCCGAAGACGGCCAGGCTCTTGGCCTTGCCCTTCAGCGACTCGGCCAGGGCCAGGAAGGTGCCGTCGGGCCCGAAGACGGCGACCGGGCCGCGGTCGGCGTACGCGTCGGGCATCTCCAGCCGTACGCCGTTGAGCAGCAGCCGGGCACGCCGCGCGTCGACGTCCCAGCGCGGGAACGCGGCGGTCGCGGCCTCGGCCACCGGCATCACGGTCAGCTCCTTCTGGAGCTGCTCCAGCGTGCGCGCCGTGTCGATCCGGTAGGGGCCGACCCGGGTGCGCCGCAGCGCGGTCAGGTGACCGCCGACGCCCAGACCGGCGCCGAGGTCGCGGGCGAGCGCCCGGATGTAGGTGCCGGAGGAGCACACCACGGAGACGACCAGGTCGGTCACCGGGGTGCCGTCCTCGGCGACCGCCTCGCGGACGTCGTGGACCAGGAACGAGGAGACCGTCACCGGGCGGGCCGGGATCTCGAACTCCTCGCCCTCACGGGCGCGCTTGTAGGACCGCACGCCGTTGATCTTGATGGCGCTGACCTTGGACGGCACCTGCATGATGCGGCCGGTCAGCTCGGCGACGCCCGCGTCGATGCCCTCGCGGGTGACCCCGGAGGCGTCGGCGGAGGCCGTGATCTCGCCCTCGGCGTCGTCGGTGACCGTGGTCTGGCCGAGCCGGATCGTCCCGAGGTACTCCTTCTCGGTGAGCGCCAGGTGCCCGAGGAGCTTGGTGGCCCGCTCGACGCCGAGGACCAGCACGCCGGTCGCCATCGGGTCGAGCGTGCCGGCGTGGCCGACGCGTCGGGTCTTCGCGATCCCGCGCATCTTGGCGACCACGTCGTGCGAGGTGAAGCCCGACGGCTTGTCGACGATGACAAGGCCGTCGGGCGTGGTGGTGTGCTGCGTCATTCGGCGGTGTCGTCCGTCCCGGCCGCGGTCTCGTCGTCGTCCTCGCCCGGCTTGCGGTACGGGTCCGCCTCGCCGGCGTACGCGGCTCCGGCGGACGCCTCACGCACCTTGGCGTCGGACTGCCGGGCCTTGTCGAGGAGGTCCTCGATGGTCCGGGCGGTGTCCGGCAGGGCGTCGGCGACGAAGGTGAGGGTGGGGGTGAACTTCACCCCGGCGGCCCGGCCGACCTCGGAGCGCAGGATGCCCTTGGCGCTCTCCAGTCCGGCCGCTGCGGCCTTGCGCTCCTCGTCGTCGCCGTACACCGTGTAGAAGACGGTCGCCTCCCGAAGGTCCCCGGTCACCCGGGTGTCCGTGATGGTGACGTGCGTGCCGAGCCGCGGGTCCTTGATCCCACGCTGCAGCTTCTGGGCCACCACCTCTCGGATGAGGTCCGCCAGCCTCTTCGCCCGCGCGTTGTCGGCCACTGGTCCGTCTCCCGTTCCTGTTCCTGTTCGTATCTGTGTAGATCAGTCGTCGTCGCCGTGGAACCGCCGTCTCGCGGACAGCAGTTCCACCTCCGGGCGCCCGGCGACCATCCGCTCGCAGCGGTCCAGTATGTCGACCACGTGCGAAGCGTCCCCGGAGACCACCGCCAGGCCGATGCCGGCCCTGCGGTAGAGGTCCAGGTGGTCCACCTCGGCGGCGCTGACCGCGAACTGTCGTTGCAGGTCGGCGACGATGGGGCGGACGACGGAGCGCTTCTCCTTCAGCGAGCGTACGTCGCCGAGGAGGATGTCGAAGGACAGAGTCCCTACGTACATGGTGTTTCCGGATGACCCGCCGGTCCGGGATCGGTGGCTCCTTGAACCGTACCCCGGTTCGCGGCACCGCCGACGACTATTTACGGCGCCCCGCAGGGCACCGCGGACGGCTGCTCCGGGAAGCCCTGCGGGGCACCCGCGGGCAGCCGCCGGCGCGGCACCGGCCGTGGCCGGGCCGCGCCCACACGCCGGTGGCCGGCGGTACCGAGGTACCGCCGGCCACCGTGAGCCGTTCCCTTACGAGCGCGGCTTCTCGCGCATCTCGTACGTCGCGATGACGTCGTCGACCTTGATGTCGTTGAAGTTTCCGAGGTTGATACCACCCTCGTAGCCTTCGCGGATCTCGGTGACGTCGTCCTTGAAGCGACGCAGGCCCTCGATGTTGAGGTTCTCCGCGACGACCTTGCCGTCGCGCAGCAGGCGGGCCTTGGTGTTCCGCTTGACCTCGCCGGAGCGGATGAGCACACCGGCGATGTTGCCGAGCTTGGACGAGCGGAAGACCTCGCGGATCTCCGCGGTGCCGAGCTCGACCTCCTCGTACTCCGGCTTGAGCATGCCCTTGAGGGCCGCCTCGATCTCCTCGATCGCCTGGTAGATGACCGAGTAGTACCGGACGTCCACACCCTCGCGCTCGGCCATCTGCGCGGCACGCCCCGCGGCGCGCACGTTGAAGCCGATCACGATGGCGTCGGAGCCCATCGCCAGGTCGATGTCGGACTCCGTGACCGCACCGACGCCGCGGTGCAGGACGCGGATGTCGACCTCTTCGCCGACGTCCAGCTGGAGCAGCGAGGACTCGAGGGCCTCGACCGAACCGGAGGCGTCACCCTTGATGATCAGGTTCAGCTGCTGGACCTCGCCGGCCTTGAGCACCTTGTCCAGGTCCTCGAGGGAGACACGGCGCGTGCGCTTGGCGAACGCCGCGTTCCGCTCGCGGGCGGCGCGCTTCTCCGCGATCTGACGGGCCGTACGGTCCTCGTCCACCACGATGAAGTTGTCGCCGGCGCCCGGGACGTTGGTCAGACCCAGCACCTGGACCGGGGTGGACGGACCCGCCTCGGCCACGTTGGCGCCACTGTCGTCGAGCATCGCCCGCACGCGGCCGTAGGCGTCGCCCACGACCATCGTGTCGCCGACGCGGAGGGTACCGCGCTGGACCAGGACGGTGGCCACGGCGCCGCGGCCGCGGTCCAGACGGGACTCGATCGCGATGCCCTGCGCGTCCTGGTGCGGGTTGGCCCGCAGGTCGAGCGAGGCGTCGGCGGTGAGGACGACGGCCTCCAGCAGGCTGTCGATGTGCAGACCCTGCTTGGCGGAGATGTCGACGAACATGGTGTCGCCGCCGTACTCCTCGGCCACCAGGCCGTACTCGGTCAGCTGACCGCGCACCTTGGTCGGGTCCGCGCCCTCGACGTCGATCTTGTTGACCGCGACCACGATCGGCACGTCGGCCGCCTTGGCGTGGTTCAGCGCCTCGACCGTCTGCGGCATGACGCCGTCGTTGGCCGCGACGACCAGGATCGCGATGTCGGTCGACCGGGCACCACGGGCACGCATGGCGGTGAACGCCTCGTGACCCGGGGTGTCGATGAAGGTGATCCGACGCTCTTCGTCGTTGACCTCGGTCGCGACCTGGTAGGCACCGATGTGCTGGGTGATGCCGCCGGCCTCGCCCGCGATGACGTTGGTCTTGCGGATCGCGTCGAGCAGTCGGGTCTTTCCGTGGTCGACGTGACCCATGACGGTGACGACCGGCGGGCGGACCACCAGGTCCTCCTCGTCGCCCTCGTCCTCGCCCCACTCGAGGTCGAAGGACTCGAGCAGCTCGCGGTCCTCCTCCTCGGGGCTGACGACCTGGAGGTTGTAGTTCATCTCGTCGGCCAGGAGCTGCAGCGTCTCGTCGGAGACGGACTGCGTCGCGGTGACCATCTCGCCGAGGTTCAGCATGACCGCGACGAGCGACGCCGGGTTGGCGTTGATCTTCTCCGCGAAGTCGGTGAGCGACGCACCGCGCGACAGGCGAACGGTCTCGCCCTTGCCGCGAGGCAGCATCACGCCGCCGACCGACGGGGCCTGCATGGCCTCGTACTCCTGACGGCGCTGCCGCTTCGACTTGCGGCCACGACGCGCCGGACCGCCGGGACGGCCGAACGCACCCTGCGTGCCACCACGGCCACCG
>NZ_JACADT010000442.1:0-4604 GCF_013421635.1 Streptomyces sp. UH6
GGGCCGCCCTGGGGCGCGCCCTGGGGCGGGACGCCGGGAGCGGCGGCGTACGGGTTGCCCTCGGCGGGCTGCTGAGGAGGTGTTGGTTGGGTCATGACAGTTCCCCCGTTGGTGCGAGCGGGTGTACGAAGAAGGGGCAGAGTAGCAGTGGAGCCCCGCCGCCATGGCCGGTTTTCGGCCAATGGACCGCCCGCCCGTGGGGGTGCCGCGTCGTCAGAGCCGGTGGGCCGCTCCGGTGGGTGTGGCGCCCCGGGTGTCCAGCAGCAGCTGGGCCTTCACCGACAGACTCTGCAGGTCGTAGGCCCGGTGCTGCTGGAGCAGGATGGTGAGGTCGGCGTTGGCGGCGGCCTCGTGGAGCGAGTCGGCGCGGGGTACGGGGCGGTCGCGAACGCGCCACTCTCCGATGTACGGGTCGTGGAAGAGGACCTGGGCGCCCAGCTCCCCGAGCCGGACGGCGATCTCCTCGGCGGGGGAGTTCCGCTCGTCGTCGAGGTCGGGCTTGTAGGTGACGCCGAGCAGCAGTACCCGGGCCCCGCGTGCGGACTTGCCGTGCTCGTTGAGCAGGGCGGCGGCCCGCCGGGCCACGTACAGGGGCATGCCGTCGTTGACCTGCCGGGCGAGTTCGACCATGCGCAGGGCGGGACCGTCGGGGTCGGCGGTGTGGGCGGTCAGGTCGCGGGGAAGGCCGTGGCCGCCGACGCCGGGGCCGGGGCGGAAGGCCTGGAAGCCGAACGGCTTGGTCTCGGCGCAGCGGATGACGTCCCAGAGGTCGACGCCGAGGCCGTGGCAGAGCACCGCCATCTCGTTGACCAGGGCGATGTTGACGTGCCGGTAGTTGGTCTCCAGCAGGTGCACCGTCTCCGCCTCGCGCAGGCCCCGGGCCCGCACCACGCGGTCGGTGATCCGGGAGTAGAAGGCGATCGCCGACTCGGTGCAGGCGGGGGTGAGGCCGCCCACGACGGTGGGGGTGTTGCCGGGCGTCCAGGAGCGGTTGCCGGGGTCGACGCGGCTGGGGGAGTAGGCGAGGTGGAAATCGCGGCCCGCCGTCAGCCCGGAGCCCCGCTCCAGCACGTCGCGCAGGAAGCCGTCGGTGGTGCCCGGGTGGACGGGCGACTCGAGGATCACGGTGGTGTGCGGTCGCAGCCGGGCGGCCAGGGTGCGGCCGGCGGAGGCGACCTCCGTGAGGTCCAGTCCGCCGTCCGCCGCACGGGTGACGGGCGCGCAGATGACGGCGGTGCGGACCCGGGCGAGTTCGTCGGGGCTGGTGGTGGGGCGGAAACCGCGGGCGAGCATGCGGCGGAGTTCGGCGGCGGTCAGGGAGCCGGAGTCCGGTCCGGTGCGGTAGCCGAGGGTGGGGACGCCGGCGGCGACGGCGGCCTGGGCCAGCGGCAGGCCGAGCGGGCCGAGGCCGATGACGGCGAGGTCTGCGGGCATGGGTGGGCCGTCCTTTCCGATAGCCGGAGTGGGACAGGGGCGCAAGCCGGGAGGTCGGAATGGGCGAGCGCACTGTCAGACTAGGAGTAAATATGACCGTTATGCGGGATTGTGGACGACGTGCGCGTGTTGATCCCGCGGATCAGCCTCAAGGGTGAAGGGACGGCAGTGACGTGCGGGAACGCCGGGCGGTCCGTCCACAGGGCAGTGAGGGGTGGTGGCCGATCCGCGACAGGCCGGTGAGAATCGATCAGCACGGGTGACCCACCCGGTTCGACCGGCAGCGGCACACGACAACAGCGTGGGAGGCAGCGGTGAGGACAGCGACACTCGGGCCGGAGCAGCGCGACGGGTCCCTGGCGGCCATGGCCGAACGGGAACTCGACGTCCTGGTCGTCGGAGGAGGGGTCGTCGGTGCGGGCACCGCGCTGGACGCCGCGACCCGGGGGCTGGTGACCGGTCTGGTCGAGGCCCGCGACTGGGCCTCCGGTACCTCCAGCCGCTCCAGCAAGCTGATCCACGGCGGACTGCGCTACCTGGAGATGCTGGACTTCGCGCTGGTCAGGGAGGCGCTGAAGGAGCGGGGCCTGCTGCTGGAGCGGCTCGCCCCCCACCTGGTGAAGCCGGTCCCCTTCCTCTACCCGCTCCAGCACAAGGCGTGGGAGCGCGCCTACGCCGGCACGGGCGTCGCGCTCTACGACGCGATGTCCCTGGCCCGCGGCCACGGCAGGGGGCTGCCGGGGCACCGGCACCTGACCCGCCGTCACGCCCTCCGCGTGGCGCCGTGTCTGCGCAAGGACGCGCTGACCGGCGCGCTCCAGTACTACGACGCCCAGATGGACGACGCCCGCTACGTCGCCACCCTGGTGCGCACCGCCGCCGCGTACGGGGCCGAGGTCGCCAACCGGACCCGCGTCACCGGCTTCGTCCGGGAGGGGGAGCGCGTGGTGGGGGCGCGGGTGAGGGACCTGGAGGGCGGCGGCGAGTACGAGGTGCGCGCCCAGCAGATCGTCAACGCGACCGGTGTGTGGACCGACGACACCCAGGCCATGGTCGGCGAGCGGGGCCAGTTCCACGTCAAGGCGTCCAAGGGCATCCACCTGGTCGTGCCCAAGGACCGCATCCACTCCTCGACGGGGCTGATCCTGCGGACGGAGAAGTCCGTGCTGTTCGTCATCCCCTGGGGGCGGCACTGGATCGTCGGCACCACCGACACCGGGTGGGACCTCGACAAGGCGCATCCGGCGGCCTCCAGCGCCGACATCGACTACCTGCTGGAGCACGTCAACTCGGTGCTGTCCGTGCCCCTCACCCGGGACGACGTGGAGGGCGTCTACGCCGGCCTGCGGCCGCTGCTGGCCGGCGAGTCCGAGGCCACCAGCAAACTGTCCCGGGAACACACGGTGGCGCACCCGGTGCCCGGGCTGGTGGTGGTCGCGGGCGGCAAGTACACGACGTACCGGGTGATGGCCAAGGACGCCGTGGACGCGGCGGTGCACGGGCTCGACCGAAGGGTCGCGCCCTGCGTCACCGAGGAGATCCCGCTGGTCGGCGCGGAGGGGTACCGGGCGCTGTGGAACGCGCGGGCGCAGATCGCCGCCCGCCACGGCCTGCACGTGGTGCGGGTGGAGCACCTGCTCAACCGCTACGGCTCGCTGGCCGAGGAGGTGCTGGCCCTGATCGCCGAGGATCCCTCGCTGGGGGCTCCGCTCGGCGGCGCCGACGACTACCTGCGGGCCGAGGTGGTCTACGCGGCCGGCCACGAGGGCGCGCTGCACCTGGACGACGTGATGACCCGGCGGACCCGCATCTCCATCGAGACCTTCGACCGGGGGACGCGCAGCGCGCGGGAGGCGGCGGAGCTGATGGCGCCGGTCCTGGGATGGGACGCGGAGCGGGTGGACCGGGAGGTCGAGCACTACGAGAAGCGGGTGGAGGCCGAGCGGGAGTCCCAGCGCCAGCCAGACGACCTCACGGCCGACGCGGCCAGGCTCGGCGCGCCGGACATCGTCCGCTCCTGACCGCCCCGGCGCCGCGCGGGGCGCCGGGGCGTGATGCGCGACCCCGGCGTGCGGAAGCGGTCGTGCCGGGGCGGCGCGGGGGAGGGCGCCCCGGGCGGGTGGGGCCGGGGTGAGAGGTGGGGGCGGGTGCGAGCGCGGTGACGACGTTGTCGTGGCAGCCCGTCATCGCTCGCGTACGGCACGCCCGTTCAGGTGCTACCCGGCGGCCCGCCCACTTGTCGGGTGGGGGACAATGGAAGCTCTGTCAGGGCGGGTTGCATGAGGGGACGCATGTCGGAGACGGAGCGGGCGGGGACACCTCGTCAGGACAGGACCGGACGTCTCCTCGCCGGGCGCTACCGACTGGAGGCGGTGCTCGGCCGAGGCGGCATGGGCACGGTCTGGCGCGCGGAGGACGAGACGCTCGGCCGGAAGGTCGCCGTCAAGGAACTGCGATTTCCGGCCAACATCGACGAGGAGGAGAAGCGCCGCCTGATCACGCGCACGCTGCGCGAGGCCAAGGCGATCGCGCGGATCCGCAACACCAGCGCGGTGACGGTCTACGACGTGGTCGACGAGGACGACCGGCCGTGGATCGTGATGGAGATCGTCGACGGCAAGTCCCTCGCCGAGGTGATCCGCGAGGACGGCACGCTCAACCCCCGCCGTGCCGCCGAGGTCGGCCTCGCCGTCCTCGACGTGCTGCGCTCCGCCCACCGCGAGGGCATCCTGCACCGCGACGTGAAGCCGTCCAACGTGCTGATGGCCGAGGACGGCCGGGTGGTCCTCACCGACTTCGGCATCGCGCAGATCGAGGGCGACCCGTCGCTCACCTCCACCGGCATGCTGGTCGGTGCCCCCTCCTACATCTCGCCGGAGCGCGCCCGCGGCCACAAGCCCGGCCCCGCGGCCGACCTGTGGTCGCTGGGCGGCCTGCTGTACGCGGCCGTCGAGGGCGTCCCGCCGTACGACAAGGGCTCCGCGATCGCCACCCTCACCGCGGTGATGACCGAGCCGGTCGAGGATCCCCGCCACGCCGGTCCGCTGCGCGAGGTCATCCTCGGCCTGCTGGAGAAGGACCCGGCCAGGCGGCTGGACGACGCCAAGGCGCGCGCGCTGCTCGGCGCCGTCCTCTCCGGCACCGCCGCCGAGGCGGAGTCGACGCCGGCG
>NZ_JACADT010000443.1:0-4580 GCF_013421635.1 Streptomyces sp. UH6
ACCTGGCCGACGCCCCCGACCCCTCCGACCCGGGCCGCCTCCTGCTGGGACCCCTGCACCGCCACGCGGCCGAGGGATTCCACCTGGACGCGCTCTACCGCGCGGCCTTCGTCCGCCCGGTGACCGCCGCTGCCTCCCTGGTGCGGTTCCTGGACCGCGAGGTCGTCGAGACCTACGTCCGCGGCGCCGCCGCCGCGCCCCGCCTGCTGGGCGCCGCCGTCCGCCGCGCCCAGACCGGCAACCTCCAGACCTATGTGAGCGCGCTGCTCGCCGGAACCGTGGTCCTCACGGTCGCCGTCGTCCTCGCCGCCTCGGGAGCGTGAGCAGGCGTGATCGATATCAACGAGTCCGTGATGCAGGCCCTTCTCGCGTTCGTCGTGGTGATCCCGCTGATCGGGGCCGCGGCGGCCCTGCTCCCGGCCCCGCCCGGCCTGAAGGGGACATCACCCGAACAGGCCGTCCTGCGGCACGGTGTGACCGTCACCGCGGCCGTCCTCCTGGCCGCCCTGGCGCTCGCCGCCGGGTTCGACCACAGCCGGCCCCAGACCATGCAGGCCACCACCGACATCAGCTGGATCCCCGCCCTCGACGTGCGGATCCACCTGGGCGTCGACGGCATCTCGCTGCCCCTGCTGGTCCTCACCGCCCTGCTCACCTTCCTCTGCGCCCTGCACGCGTACTTCAACCAGCCACCGGGCGGCTCCCCGAAGGCGTTCGTCGCGCTGCTGCTCGTCCTGGAGACCGGCACCCTCGCCTCCTTCGCCGTCCTCGACCTGCTGCTGTTCTTCCTCGCCTTCGAGACCGTGCTGATCCCGATGTACTTCCTGATCGCCCGCTGGGGCGGCGCGGGCCGCGCGCAGGCGGCCTGGAAGTTCATCCTCTTCACCCTGCTCGGCTCCGTGGTCATGCTGCTCGGCCTGCTCCTGATCGGGATCAAGGCGGGCACTTTCGACATGGTGGCACTCGCCACCGACAACGGACGGTCACTCACCGTCACGGTGCAGGTCGTCGCGGTCCTCGCGATCGGCCTGGGCCTCGCCGTGAAGACCCCGATGTGGCCCCTGCACAGCTGGCTGCCCGACGCCCACACCGCCGCGCCCACCGTCGGCTCGGTCCTGCTGGCCGGCGTGCTGCTCAAGATGGGCACCTACGGCTTCGTGCGCATCCTGCTCCCCGCCGCCCCCGAGGGCTTCGAGGTCTTCGCGCCCTACCTGGCCGCCTTCGCCGTCGTCGGCATCGTCTACGGGTCCCTCGCCTGCCTCGCGCTGGCCCGCAAGGGCGCCCGGGGCGACCTCAAGCGCCTGATCGCGTACTCCTCCGTCGGCCACATGGGCTTCGTCCTGCTCGGCATCGCCACCATGACCCCCACCGGCGTCAACGGCGCCCTCTTCGCCAACGTCGCCCACGGCCTGATCACCGGCCTCCTCTTCTTCCTGGTCGGCGCCCTCAAGGACCGCACCGGCACCACCGACCTGGACACCCTCTCCGCCCAGGGACTCCAGGCCACCGGCGCCGCCCTCTACGGCCGCGCGCCCCGCCTGGGGGGCCTGCTCGCCTTCGCCGCCGTCGCCTCCCTGGGCCTGCCCGGCCTGGCCGGCTTCTGGGGCGAGATGCTCGCCCTCTTCGGCGCCTTCGAACCGGCGCCGGACCTCAGCCGCACCGCCTACCTCGTCTTCATGACGATCGGCGCCTTCGGCACCCTGCTCACCGCCGCCTACCTGCTGGTCGTGGTCCGCCGCGTCTGCATGGGCGCGCCGCCGCGGGACACCGACGAGGCGCCGCTCCTCGCCGACGTCCGCGGCCACGAGTTCGCCGCCTGGACCCCGCTGGTGGTCCTCACCGTCCTCGCCGGGCTCTGGCCGAAGGTGCTCCTCGGCCTCACCGACCCGGCCGTCCAGCAGCTCCTCGCAGGAGGCACCCGATGAGCGCCCCGGCCGCCGCCGAGAGCCTGGTCCAGTCCGTCGACTGGCTCGCCGTCGCGCCCCCCACCCTCACCGCCGTGGCCGCCCTGGCGGTCCTGGTCGCCGACCTGTTCCTCCCCGAGGCCCGCAAGGCGCTCCTCGGGTGGATCTCCGTCGCCGCCCTCGCCGCCGGCCTGCTCACCCTGCTGCCGCTGCTCGACGGCGACCGCTCCACCTTCTGCCTCACCACCGACCCCGGCGTCTGCAGCTACGTCGCCGACCGCTTCACCCTGGTCGTCCAGCTCGTCGTCCTCGCCGGAGCGCTGCTCGCCGCCCTCCTGTCGATGACGGCGCTCAAGGACGAGCCGCGGCGGCTGCCCGCCGGCGAGTACTGGTTCCTGCTCCTCAGCTCGGCCGCGGGCGCCGCCCTGCTGCCCGCCTCCCGCGACCTGGCCACCCTGATCGTCGCCCTCGAGGTGGCCTCCCTGCCCGCGTTCGCCCTGGTGGGCCTGCGCCACGGGGACCGCCGTTCCTCCGAGGCCGCCCTCAAGTTCTTCCTCTCCTCGGTCACCGCCACCGCCGTCAGCCTGCTCGGCGTCAGCTTCGTCTACGCCGTCACGGGGTCGATGCACCTCACCGTCGTCGCGGAGGAGATCCAGCAGGTCGACGGCCAGTTCTCGACGCTCGCCCGCACCGGTGTGGTCCTCACCCTGGTCGGGTTCGCCTTCAAGACCGCCGCCGTGCCCTTCCACTTCTGGGTGCCGGACACCTACGCGGGCGCGCCGCTGCCGGTCGCCGCCTACCTCTCGGTCACCGGCAAGGCGGTCGGCTTCACCGGCCTGATCCTGGTCGCGGTCCTCGCCTTCCCGTCGTACGCCCCGGTCTGGGGCCCGGTCATGGCCGCGCTGGCCGCGCTCACCATGACCGTCGGCAACGTCGGCGCGCTGCGCCAGCGCCCCGACCGGGACCGCAGCGCCGTCCGGCTGCTGGCCTGGTCGTCGGTGGGCCAGGCCGGCTACCTGCTGGTCCCGATCGCTGCCGCCGCCTACACCGACGACGCCTCCCGGGCGATCGGCTCGACCCTCGCCTACGCCCTGATGTACGCCGCCGTGAACCTCGGCGCGTTCACCGTGGTCGCCCTGGTGGGCCGGGGCCGCCCCGCGGGCCGCGTCGACGACCACCGCGGCCTGTACGCCTCCCGCCCGGTGGCCGCGTTGCTGCTCGCCTTCTTCCTGCTCTCCCTGGCCGGACTTCCGCCGGGCATCGTCGGTCTCTTCGCCAAGGTGACCGTGTTCGCCTCGGCCGTGGAGGCGGGGATGGGCTGGCTGGCCGTGCTGATGGCCGTCAACGTGGTGATCGCGCTGGTCTACTACCTGCGCTGGACCGCGCTGCTCTTCCGTCCCGCCCCCGAGGACGCCCGCGAGGACGCTTCCGCGGCCCGTCGCGCCACGGCCCCGATCACCGTCGCCCTGGTGGTCACCGGACTCCTCGCCGTCGCCCTCTCCGGGGCGCCCCAGCTGATCCTCCGTTTCACCGGAGTGACCCTCTTCTGACCCTCTTCCGACCTTCTCCCGACCCGCTCGTCCGACCCGCTGCCCGGACCCGGGCGCCGGTCCCGCCGGGGGCGGCCTCCGTCCCCCACGGGACGGGCGCGTCCCCCACGGGCGGGTGCGACCCGGCCGCGCCGGGGTACCCAGCCCGGAACCGGTGCGGGGAACTGCGACCGCCCGCACCGCGTTGACCTGTACGTAAGGGTCCACTGGACGCGACGCACCAGAGGCTCCCCCCGCCGCACCAATGGAGGGCGTACCGTGCACCGTCGGCACAACGGACTCAGAACCGCAATCCTCCTCGGGGGGCTGTCGGCGCTCATCATCGTCATCGGCGGCTTCTTCGGGCGCAACGGCCTGATCGCCGCCGTCCTGGTGGCGCTGGCCACCAACGCCTACGCGTACTGGAACAGCGACAAGCTGGCGCTGCGCGCCATGCGGGCCCGTCCGGTCAGCGAGTTCGAGGCCCCCGGCCTCTACCGGATCGTCCGCGATCTCTCCACACAGGCCCGACGGCCCATGCCGCGGCTCTACATCTCACCCACCGACGCGCCCAACGCCTTCGCCACCGGACGCAACCCGCGCAACGCCGCGGTCTGCTGCACCGACGGCATCCTGCGCATCCTCGACGAACGCGAGCTGCGGGGGGTGATCGGCCACGAGCTGAGCCACGTCTACAACCGGGACATCCTGACCTCGTCCGTCGCGGGAGCACTCGCCTCGGTGATCATGTTCCTGGTCAACTTCGCCTGGCTGATCCCCATCGGCCGCTCGAACGACGACGAGGGCCCGGGCCTGCTCGGGATGCTGCTGATCATGCTGCTGGGCCCCCTCGCCGCCTCCGTGATCCAGCTCGCCATCAGCCGCTCCCGGGAGTACGAGGCCGACGCCGACGGCGCCCGCCTCACCGGCGACCCGCTGGCCCTGGCCAGCGCCCTGCGCAAGCTGGAGGCGGGCACCAAGGCGCTGCCGCTGCCACCGGAGCCGAAGATCGAGACGGCCAGCCACATGATGATCGCCAACCCGTTCCGGCCGGGGCAGGGCCTCTCGAAGCTGTTCTCCACCCACCCGCCCATGACCGAGCGGATCGCGCGGCTGGAGCGCATGGCGGGCAACGGCCGCGGCTGAG
>NZ_JACADT010000444.1:0-4580 GCF_013421635.1 Streptomyces sp. UH6
TAGGGCCCCTCGGGCGCCCGGAGTCCGGCGCGGCCCAGCACGTCGATCCGGCAGCCGCCGTCGGCGTCCCAGGCGGGCGCGCCGTTCTCGGCGACGGCGGGGGCGAGTTCGGGCAGGTCCAGTCCGTCGTGCTCGTCGCGGACCTCGCCGACCAGTTCCTCGACGATGTCCTCCAGGGTGACCACGCCGGCCGTGCCGCCGTACTCGTCGACCACCACCGCGATCGGCTGCTCGCTGCGCAGCCGGGTCAGCAGGGGCCGCACCGGGAGGGTCTCGGGGACCAGCAGGGCGGGCCGGCACATCCGCGTCACCGGGGTGCGCAGCCGCTCGGGCGCGGGCACCGCGAGCGCGTCCTTGAGGTGGGCCATGCCGACGATCTCGTCGATCCGCTCCCGGTAGACGGGGAAGCGGGAGAGGCCGGTGGCCCGGGTCAGGTTGATCACGTCCTCGGCGGTGGCCGAGGCCTGGAGGGCGGCGACCCGCACCCGCGGGGTCATCACGTGCTGGGCGGTCAGGTCGCCCAGCGAGAGGGTGGCCAGGGTGCGGACGAACAGGTCGGCGGTGTCCTGTTCGAGGGTGCCGGCCCGGGCGGAGTGCCGGGCCAGCGAGACCAGCTCGCCGGGGGTGCGGGCGGAGGCCAGCTCGTCGGCCGGTTCGAAGCCCAGGGCGCGCACCAGCCGGTTGGCGACCGCGTTGAGCCCGGCGATCACCGGGCGGAACAGGCGGGCGAACCGGTGCTGGGGTCCGGCCACGAAGCGGGCCACCTGGAGCGGCCGGGAGACCGCCCAGTTCTTGGGGACCAGCTCGCCGATCACCATCTGCACCGCGGAGGCGAGCAGCATGCCCACCGCCACGCAGACGCCGGGGACGACGCCCTCGGGCAGTCCCAGGGCGGTGAACGGGCCGTGCAGCAGTCCGGCGAGCGCCGGCTCGGCGAGCATGCCGACGACCAGGGAGGTGAGGGTGATGCCGAGCTGTGTCCCGGAGAGCTGGAACGACAGTTCCTTGAGGGAGTCGACCACGCGCCGGGCGCGCCGGTCGCCCTCGGCGGCCGCGCGCTCCGCCTCGGGGCGGTCGACGGTCACCAGGCCGAATTCGGCGGCCACGAAGAATCCGTTGGCCAGGATCAGCAGGAAGGCGGCTGCCAGGAGCAGCAGGGGGATGGTCATGTGGCCGCCGCCTCCGGGACGACGCGGAGCGGGTCCGCGTCAGTTCGGGCAGGGGCGGCGCAGGTACTGCAGGACGGTCCGTCCATCGCCGGAGTTCGTCACTCCTCGGATCGCAGGAGCCCCCGGGCGGCGGCCGGCGGGCCGCGCAGGGCGCGGGGGCGGAGACGTCACCGTGACGTCCCAGCCCACAGGTTAATCAAGAGGAGGCCCTTCGTGGCAGGGGCGACTGCGCCGGGCGGGGGGCGTCGGCGTCCGCGCGCGCCCCCCGCGGCCGGTGTGCGTCAGGCGCGGTCGGCGGTGGACCTGGCCTCCACCAGGGCCCTCAGGGCGCGGGCGTCGCGCAGCGCCTGCTCCCGGGCCACGCCGGGCTGGATGCCGAGGACGGGCAGGCTGGTGCCGTCGGAGAGGTCGAGGAAGACCCACGGGTCGCCGGGCCGCAGCCGGACCTGGACGATCTCCGCCCACTCCAGCCGCCGCCCGGACGCGATGTTGACCACCGTCACGCCGGCCCCGTCGGCGACGACCCGGGGCCGGGCGAGCACCCACAGGACGGCGAACACGAGCGCGCCGGTGAGGACGAAGCTCAGCCGCTCCCCCGCACCGAGGCGGGGCAGCAGCACGGCGACGCCGGTGAGGACCACGAACATCGCGGCGCCGAGCGCCAGCAGCACCGCGCGGGTGCGGCCGGGCCGGAAGGTGACGGGGAGCTCGGGCGTTTCCGGCGTGGTCATGCGGTCTTCCTCGGATCCTCGGGGTGGGTGCGACGGCCCGCTGGGGGCCGCGGCGGCCTCAGAGGCGGCAGGCGTGGATGGCGGTGGTCAGGATGGCGCGGGCGCCGATGTCGTACAGGTCGTCCATGATCTTCTGCGCGTCGGCGGAGGGGACCATGGCCCGGACCGCGACCCAGCCCTCGTTGTGCAGCGGCGAGACGGTCGGGGACTCCAGGCCGGGGGTGAGCGCGACGGCCTTCTCCAGCTGCTCGACCCGGCAGTCGTAGTCCATCATCACGTAGGTCCGGGCGACCAGGACGCCCTGCAGGCGGCGCAGGAACTGCTGGACCTTGGGGTCCTCGGTGTCGGCGCCGGTGCGGCGCACCACGACGGCCTCGGACTTCATGATCGGGTCGCCGAAGACCTCCAGGCCCGCGTTGCGCAGCGAGGTGCCGGTCTCCACGACGTCGGCGATGACCTCGGCGACGCCCAGCTCGATCGCGGTCTCCACCGCGCCGTCGAGGTGGACCACGGAGGCGTCGACGCCCTGTTCGACGAGGTACTTGTCGACGATGCCCTCGTAGGAGGTGGCGACGGTCTTGCCGGCGAGGTCCGTGACGTCCTTGACCGCGCCCGGCCTGGCGGCGAACCGGAAGGTGGAGCGGGCGAAGCCCAGCGGGAGGATCTCCTCGGCGTCGGCGCCGGAGTCGATCAGCAGGTCGCGGCCGGTGACGCCGATGTCGAGGCGGCCGGAGGAGACGTAGATCGCGATGTCCCGGGGGCGGAGGTAGAAGAACTCCACCTCGTTGACCGGGTCGACGATCCGCAGCTCTTTGGACTCCCGGCGCTGCTGGTAGCCGGCCTCATGCAGCATGGCCGCCGCAGGGCCGGAGAGGGAACCCTTGTTGGGGACGGCGATGCGCAGCATGGAACGGCTTCCTTCGGTCGGATTCGCGGGGTGTCGCGGACGGTGCGGGCGGACGGGCGGGAGCGGCGCCGTACGGGCGGCGCCGTACGGGCGCGGGGACGCGCGGGGCAGGGCGGCCTAGAGGTGGGCGTACACGTCGTCCAGGGAGATGCCGCGGGCGACCATCATCACCTGAACGTGGTACAGGAGCTGGGAGATCTCCTCGGCGGCGGCTTCCTTGCTCTCGTGCTCGGCCGCCATCCAGACCTCGGCGGCCTCCTCGACCACCTTCTTGCCGATGGTGTGGACGCCCTTGTCCACCAGTTCGGCGGTGCGGGAGGTGGCGGGGTCGCCGTGCGCGGCCTTGTGCTGGAGCTCGGTGAAGAGCTCCTCGAAAGTCTTCTTGGACATGGTGGCTCCACCCTACGCGTCCCCGGGAGGTGTCACCGCCAGGGTTCGGATACTGAACGCAGGGTGGTCGCGGTGGCGACGGCCGCGGTGACGGCTTCGTGCCCCTTGTCCTCGTTCGAGCCGGGCAGGCCGGCCCGGTCCAGGGCCTGCTCCTCGGTGTCGCAGGTGAGCACGCCGAAGCCGACGGGGACGCCGGTCTCCACGGAGACCTGGACGAGGCCCTGGGTCACGCCCTGGCAGACGTACTCGAAGTGCGGGGTGCCGCCGCGGACGACGACGCCGAGGGCGACCACCGCGTCGTAGCCGCGCTGGGCCAGCACCTTGGCCACGACGGGGAGTTCGAAGCTGCCGGGGACCCGCAGCAGGGTGGGCTCGGTGATCCCGAGCTCGGTCAGGGCGCGCAGGGCGCCGTCGACGAGTCCGTCCATGACCTTGTCGTGCCACTGCGCCGCCACGACGGCGACCCGGAGGTCTCCGCAGTTCTCGACGGTCAGTTCGGGTGCGCCCTTGCCGCTCACGTTCTCTCCTGGGTTGGTTCGGGGTGGAAGTCGAGTCCGGGGATGGCCGCGGGGCCGGGACTCACTGGTCGTCGCAGCCGGCCACCGCGGCGCCGTCCTGGTCCAGCCAGGGCAGGTCGTGGCCCATCCGGTCGCGCTTGGTGCGCAGGTACCGGGCGTTGTGCTCGCCGGCCTGCACGGGCATGGGGATCCGGGAGAGGACCTCCATGCCGTGGCGGGCGAGGGCGTCGGTCTTGTCGGGGTTGTTGGTCATCACGCGCACGGTCCGCACGCCGAGGTCGGCGAGGATCCGCGCGCCCGCGCCGTAGTCGCGGGCGTCGGCGGGCAGGCCGAGCTCGAGGTTGGCGTCGAGGGTGTCGTGGCCGCGTTCCTGGAGTTCGTAGGCGCGCAGCTTGGACATCAGGCCGATGCCTCGGCCCTCGTGCCCGCGCAGGTAGACCAGGACGCCCCGGCCGGCCTCGTGGATGCGTTCCAGCGAGGCCTCCAGCTGGGGGCCGCAGTCGCAGCGCAGCGAGTGGAAGACGTCGCCGGTCAGGCACTCGGAGTGCAGCCGGACCAGCAGGTCGCGGCCGTCGCCGATGTCGCCGTGGACCAGCGCGACGTGCTCCACGCCGTCGACGGTGGAGCGGTAGCCGTAGGCGGTGAAGTCGCCGAACCGGGTGGGCAGGCGGACCTCGGCCTCGCGCCGGACGGTGGGCTCGGCGGAGCGCCGGTAGGCGATCAGGTCCTCGATGGAGACGATGGTCAGTCCGTGCTTGCGCGCGAAGGGCACCAGCTCGGGCAGCCGCAGCATCCGGCCGTCCTCCCCGGCGATCTCCACGATCACGCCGGCCGGCCGCTTCCCGGCGAGCCGGGCCAGGTCGAC
>NZ_JACADT010000445.1:0-4576 GCF_013421635.1 Streptomyces sp. UH6
CGATCGCCGTGACGCGTGCCCTCCGTCGCAACCGTTGACCGCGCGGATCAGGCGTCGCCCTCCGTCGCAACCGTTGACCGCGCGGATCCGGCGTCGCCCCCAGTAGGGTCGTGGGCCGTGAGCACCCATGACGACTTCACCCTGACCGCCGGGGACGCGGAGGCGACCGTGAGCCCCGCCGACGGCGGACGGATCACGAGCCTGAGGATCGGCGGCGTCGAGCTGCTGCGGCAGGGGGAGCGGTACGGCTGCTTCCCGATGGTCCCCTGGTGCGGCAGGATCCGCGACGGCCGGTTCCGCGACGGCGGCACCGTGCACCAGATGCCGCTCAACGCCGCGCCGCACGCCATCCACGGCACCGCCCGGGACAACGCCTGGCGCACCGCGCGCAAGGAGCGGGACGAGGCGGTCATCACCCTCGACCTCACCGACCCGTGGCCCTACCCCGCCCGCCTCACCCAGGTGGTGGCGCTGACCGAGGAGTCGCTGACCCTCACCCTGGCGATCGAGACCTACGGCTCCTCCTTCCCGGCCCAGCTCGGCTGGCACCCCTGGTTCAACCGGACCCTGGACGGCGCGTCCGACGGCTCGTCCGACGACGACGGGGGCGCCCGGATCGAGTTCGACCCCGCCTGGCAGGAGGAGCGCGGCGAGGACCACCTCCCCACCGGCCGCCGCCTGGAGAAGCCGCTGCCCGGCCCGTGGGACGACTGCTTCGGCATGCCGCAGGGGGTGGACGTCGCCGTCCGCTGGCCCGGACGCCTGGAGCTGCGGGTCACCAGCCCGGAGAAGTGGGTGGTGGTCTACGACGAGCAGGAAGCCGCCGTCTGCGTGGAACCGCAGACCGGCCCGCCCGACGGCCTGAACACCGCCCCGCGCCTGGTCACCCCGCTGGAGCCGCTGGAGGCCACCACCACCTGGAGCTGGCGCCGCCTCTGAGCGGCCCCCGGTGGCGGGGCGACGGGGAGGTCCGGCGTCGCCCCGCCGCCCAATTAGGCTGGTGACCATGAGCGACGTTCGCGGCGAGCTGCTGCAGCAGATCAAGGACAAGGCCGTGGTGCACGGCAAGGTGACCCTCTCCTCCGGGCTGGAGGCCGACTACTACATCGACCTCCGCCGCATCACCCTGGACGGGACGGCCGCCCCGCTGGTCGGCCAGGTGCTGCTGGACCTCACCGAGGACCTGGAGTTCGACGCGGTGGGCGGCCTGACCATGGGCGCCGACCCGGTCGCCGCCTCGATGCTGCACGCCGCCGCCGCGCGCGGGCGCAGCCTGGACGCCTTCGTGGTCCGCAAGGCGGCCAAGGCACACGGTCTGCAGAAGCGGGTCGAGGGTCCGGACATCGCCGGCCGCCGCGTGCTGGTCGTCGAGGACACCTCCACCACCGGCGGGTCGCCGCTGACCGCCGTGGAGGCGGTCCGGGAGGCCGGCGCGCAGGTGGTCGCCGTCGTGACCATCGTCGACCGGGCCACCGGGGCCGCGGAGATCATCCAGGACAAGGCCGGCGTCCCCTACCGGTTCGCCTACTCCAAGGACGACCTCGGGCTCGACTGACCCGGACGGGCCGGTCACCACCGGCCGGATCGCCGGGAATCACCCGGAACGCCCGCCGCGGGCGCCACTGTCCGAGACGAGCGTTCGGACGGACGCCCGCGTCTGGAAAGATGGGTGCCGACGACGACGTCACCAAGGTCAGGGCTGGCAAGGACAAAACCCGCAGAACCATCAAGGAGCGGACAGGATGCCCATCGCAACCCCCGAGGTCTACAACGAGATGCTCGACCGGGCGAAGGCAGGCAAGTTCGCCTACCCGGCCATCAACGTGACCTCCTCCCAGACCCTGCACGCGGCTCTTCGCGGCTTCGCCGAGGCGGAGAGTGACGGCATCATCCAGATCTCGACCGGCGGCGCCGAGTTCGCGGGTGGCCAGTACAGCAAGGACATGGTCACCGGCGCCGTCGCCCTGGCCGAGTTCGCGCACATCGTGGCGGAGAAGTACGACGTCACCGTCGCCCTGCACACCGACCACTGCCCCAAGGACAAGCTGGACGGGTACGTGCGCCCGCTGCTGGCGGTCTCCGAGGAGCGCGTGAAGGCCGGCCGCAACCCGCTCTTCCAGTCGCACATGTGGGACGGTTCGGCGGAGACCCTCGCCGACAACCTGTCCATCGCCCAGGAGCTCCTGGAGCGCGCCCGCGCCGCGAAGATCATCCTCGAGGTCGAGATCACCCCGACCGGTGGCGAGGAGGACGGCGTCACGCACGAGATCAACGACTCCCTCTACACCACGGTCGACGACGCGATCCGCACGGCCGAGGCGCTGGGCCTGGGCGAGAAGGGCCGCTACCTGCTGGCCGCCTCCTTCGGCAACGTGCACGGCGTCTACAAGCCGGGCAACGTGGTGCTCCGTCCGGAGCTGCTGAAGGAGCTCGCGGAGGGCGTCGCCACCCGCTTCGGTAAGTCCGACCCGTTCGACTTCGTCTTCCACGGCGGCTCCGGCTCCACCGCGCAGGAGATCGCGACCGCGCTGGACAACGGCGTCGTCAAGATGAACATCGACACCGACACCCAGTACGCGTTCACCCGCCCGGTGGCGGACCACATGTTCCGCAACTACGACGGCGTGCTGAAGGTGGACGGCGAGGTCGGCAACAAGAAGACCTACGACCCGCGCACCTGGGGCAAGCTGGCCGAGGCGGGCATGGCCGCCCGCATCGTCGAGGCCTGCCAGAACCTGCGCTCGGCGGGCACGAAGCTGAAGTAGTCCGCGTCCGCACGGGCATGGGCCGGCCCGGCACCCTTCCGGGTGCCGGGCCGGCCCTTCGCGTCGTGCATCGGCGCGGTGCCGACGGCGGGCGCCGCCGGGCGGCGGTTCCTCGCGCCGTCCCGCGGCTACTTGGACTTGAGTTCCTCGTACGCCTCGTTGCTGCTGTCCTGGAGGAACTGGCGGCAGCGCTCGGCCTCGTCGGTCTCCTTGATCGCCTCGGCGGCGCGGGCCAGGGCGGCCAGGCAGCGCAGGAAGCCGCGGTTGGCGCGGTGGCTCCACGGGACCGGCCCGTGGCCCTTCCAGCCGGCCCGGCGGAGCGCGTCGAGCCCGCGGTGGTAGCCGGTGCGGGCGTAGGCGTAGGACTCCACGGAGCGGCCGGCCTCGAAGGCGTCGTCCGCGAGCATCGCCCAGGCGAGCGAGAACGTCGGGTGCGCGGCCGCCACCTCGGCGGGGGTCGCGGACTCGGCGAGCATCCGGTACGCGTCCTCGTTCTCCGGGAGGTGCGTCGGGTCGGGGCCGCCGAGCAGGTTCTTCTGTTCCGTCATGCCTTCAGTCTGCCAGGGCCTTCGCCCTCGGAGGGCAGCCGCACGACGGCCGTGCCGCCGGCCAGGTCGACGGTGGTGCGGTGCGGCGGCGCGCCGTCCTCCTCGTCGTCGCGCAGGACCAGCGAGGACTGGCGTTCCTTCAGTTCGTGCGACTTCCCGGCGGACAGCGTGGCGTGCAGCTGCTCGAAGCCGGTGGCCGAGATCTGCCCGGCCCGCGCCGGGTTCCGCCACGGCAGCAGCCCGGCCCGGCCGGCGCGCAGCAGCGCCTGGTCCAGGAAGGCGACGGCGGTCAGCGCGATGACCAGCCCCGGCAGAGTCATGAAGACGGCGAACCCCATGCCTCCAGTGTCCCCGCACGCCGTCCGCCGGGAAAGACCGTGACCCCGGTGGACGCGGCCGGACCGGGCCGGGCGCCGTCAGCGGGCCAGGCCCGACTCCCAGGTCCAGGCGGCAATCTCGACCCTGTTGCGCAGTCCCAGCTTGGCCTGGATGTTGGTGAGGTGGGTCTTCACCGTGCCCGCGCTGATGTGCAGGGCGGCCGCGACCTCCGTGTTGGTGTGCCCGCGGGAGACGAGGACGGCGACCTCCGTCTCCCGCGGGGAGAGCGGTGAGGGAGGGGCCGGGGCGTCCGCCGCGGCCGGGCGGGCGAACTGCCGGAGCAGCCGGACCGTGATGGACGGGCTGATCAGGGCCTCGCCGGAGGCGGCGGAGCGGACCGCCTCGGCCAGCAGCCGCGGGCCCGCGTCCTTGAGCAGGAAGCCGCAGGCGCCGTGGTGCAGGGCCTGGTGGACGTACTCGTCGTCGTCGAAGGTCGTCACCATGACGACCGCCGGGGTGTGCGCGGTCCCGGGACGGTGCAGGTGCCGCAGCGCCTCGATGCCGTTCAGGCGCGGCATGCGGATGTCCATCAGGACGACGTCCGGGCGGTGCAGCCCGCACTGCTGGACCGCCTCGACCCCGTCGGCGGCCTGGGCGACGACGTCGATGTCGTCCTCGGCCGCCAGGATCATGGCCATGCCGGTGCGGACGATCGCCTGGTCGTCCGCGAGGAGGACACGGATGGTCACCGGTGCACCTGCCGCAGGGGAAGAGGGAGCCGGAGCGCGACCTGCCAGCCGCCCCCGGTGCCCGGCGCGCCGTCGGGAGCCGGGTTCGCGGTCAGTGTGCCACCGGCGGCGTCGGCCACCTCGCGCAGGCCCCGCAGTCCGAAGCCGCCGCCCGTCCGGGCGGCGGGCCCCGGCCCGCCCGGCCGTCCGTCGTCGG
>NZ_JACADT010000446.1:0-4564 GCF_013421635.1 Streptomyces sp. UH6
CACGTCGTCGTCGGCCGGCACCCCCTGCCGCCGCAGCAGGTCCCGTACGGCCCGCCGCGCCTGCGGCACCGAGGCGTCCACGGCGGGGGCGGTGAACCTCCACACGCCCTCGTAGGGCGCGTGCGCACCGGGCGGCGCGACCGCCGCCGCAGGACCCGGTGGGCCCGGCTCCTCTCCGCGCCCTCGGTCCTCCATCGTCCGGTCCCCGCCCTCGTGCTCGACTGTCACCACACCCCTGAGTGTGGGAAGCGGCAGGTCATTGCCCGGACGGTGACAGGAAAACGATCACTATCGATCACTGTTGACCGGTGGGGTATGCCAAAGGCTGTTGCAGGATCGCTCCTGCGCGGCTTGGCGAAGGTTCGCGAACTCTTCCGCTTATTGCGGCGGAACGTCCCCCTGCCCCCGGCGCTCCTCGCGCCCCGGGCCGGTACGCTCCCCGGCGTCCACGTTCCGCTCCGCGTCCGAGCGGCCCGCGTAGTAGGCGTCGCCGCCGAGCGTCCGGTCGGTGCGGTGCGTGCGGTCGGACCGGTCGGCCTCGGTCACCATGCCCACGACGTTGCGCCCGCCGAAGCCGGTGGCGATCAGGCCCAGCCCGTCGAAGAGCAGCGCCAGCGAGAAGAAGGTGCCCAGCACGTAGCGGCTGTCGCTCGGCCAGGAGTTCAGCACCAGGATGCCCAGCAGCAGGCCGAACGCGCCCTGCACCAGCGTCCAGCCGAACTGCGGCCCGCGCACCACCAGGCTGCCCACCACGCGGAACACCCCGCCGGTGAGGAACAGCAGCGCCGCGAACAGGGTCAGGGAGACCGCCGCCACGTCCGGGCGCACCAGGATCACCACGCCGGCCGCGATGTTCAGGGCCGCGACCACCACACCCAGCCAGAAGAACCCGGTGCCGCGGGCCTGCACCGCGTGCAGCAGCCCGACCACGCCGCCGATCAGGAGCAGCCAGCCGAACAGCAGCATGGTGGTCAGGGTCGCCACCCCGGTGTAGACCAGACCGACGATGCCGGCGATCACCAGCGCCACCCCGAGGGCCGCGAGCCAGCCGAAGCTCCGGTTGATCCGTGCCCGCTCGTCCTTCGCCCTGATCCCGCTCATCGCGGCCTCCTCGCCGGTCGTGCCGTCCTGCCGTGGTGCCGGTCCGAGTACCCAGCCCGCCGGTACCATCCGCCGCATGCAGCCCCATCTGTCGCACAGCGTCGCCGACGGCGTCGCCACCGTCGTGATCAGCCACCCCGCCCGGCGCAACGCCATGACCAACGCGATGTGGCGGGCCCTGCCGCCGCTGCTGGAGACGCTGGCGTCGGACGACGCCGTGCGCGTCCTGGTGCTCACCGGGGAGGGGAACACCTTCTGCGCGGGCGCGGACATCTCGGGACTGCGCGACTCCTCGGAGGTGGCCCAGCGTCTGGCCGTGGAGGCGGAGGAGGCGCTGGCCGCGTTCCCCGTGCCCACACTGGCCGTGGTGCGCGGGCACTGCGTGGGCGGCGGGACCCAGCTGGCCGCCGCCTGCGACCTGCGTTTCGCCGAGGAGGGCGCCCTCTTCGGGGTCACGCCGGCCAAGCTGGGCATCGTCTACCCGGCCTCCTCCACGCGGCGGCTGGTGTCCCTGGTGGGGCCCTCGGCCGCGAAGTACCTGCTGTTCTCCGGCGAACTGGTCGACGGGGAGCGGGCCCTGCGGACGGGTCTGGCCGACGAGCTGCTGCCGGCCGGCGAGCTGGCCGCGCGGGTCGCCGCGTTCACCCGGGTGCTGGCCTCGCGTTCCCGGCTCACCCAGGCCGCGGCGAAGGAGTTCGCGGACGGCCGCACCGACCGGGACGCCCACTGGGCCGCGGCGGCACGGGCGAGCCGGGACCTCGAGGAGGGGGTCGCCGCCTTCCTGGAGCGCCGCTCCCCCTCCTTCACCTGGCCGCGCTGACCCCCGAGGGCCCGTTCCGGGAAAAATGCGCATGTCCGCGACAGGGCCGGTTACCTGTAGTCTCCCCGGCCCGGGACCTCCGGCCGGGGAGAGCGAGGGAAGGTGACCAACGTGTTCCGAGCTGTAGCGGACGTCCTGCGCCAGATCGCCGGCGCGATCGCCACCGTGGTGACGCTGCCCTTCCGGGCCGTCGCCCGGCTGTTCGGCGGCGCCTCCTCCACGGCGCACGGCCGACGCGCCTGAGCGCGCGCGTCCGGCGCGCGCGGCCGTCGTAGAACGAGTCGCGGAACGTCGCGGAACAACGCGCGAAAACATCGGAAAGAACACGGAAAGGCCCGGCCGGCCGGCCGGGCCTTTCCGTGTCCGCGCACGCCCTGCCCGCCGTTCGTCGGTGCGACCTGCCAGAATTGCGGCGGAACTCGAGGCTTCAGAAGGCGGTACGGGATCGTGACGACACCCCTGACAGCGTCCATCGAAGGCAGGATCGCCGAGGAGCTCGGCGTACGGGAGCGGCAGGTCCGGGCCGCCGTGGACCTCCTGGACGGCGGGTCGACGGTGCCCTTCGTCGCCCGGTACCGCAAGGAGGCGACGGACGGGCTGGACGACGCCCAGCTGCGCACCCTGGAGGAGCGGCTGCGGTACCTGCGGGAACTGGAGGAGCGCCGCACCGCCGTCCTGGAGTCGGTGCGCGAGCAGGGCAAGCTCACCGAGGAGCTGGAGGCGCGGATCCGGGAGGCCGACACCAAGGCCCGCCTGGAGGACATCTACCTGCCGTTCAAGCCGAAGCGGCGTACCAAGGCGCAGATCGCCCGGGAGGCCGGGCTGGAGCCGCTGGCGGAGGGGCTGCTGGCCGACCCGTCGGTGGAGCCGCTCGCCGCCGCGGCCGGCTTCGTCGACCCGGACAAGGGCGTGGCCGATCCGCAGGCGGCGCTGGACGGCGCGCGGGCCGTGCTCACCGAGCGGTTCTCCGAGGACGCCGACCTGATCGGCGAGCTGCGCGAGCGGATGTGGACGCGGGGCCGCCTGATCTCCAGGGTGCGGGAGGGCAAGGAGGAGGCCGGCGCCAAGTTCGCCGACTACTTCGACTTCGCCGAGCCCTTCGCCGCGCTGCCCTCGCACCGGGTGCTCGCGCTGCTGCGCGGTGAGAAGGAGGAGGTCCTGGACCTGACCCTGGAGCCGGAGGAGCCGGTCGAGGGGCCGTCTTCGTACGAGGGGATCGTCGCCCACCGCTTCGGCGTCGCCGACCGGGGCCGCCCGGCCGACAAGTGGCTCAAGGACACCGTCCGCTGGGCCTGGCGCACCCGGATCCTGGTGCACCTGGGCATCGACCTGCGGCTGCGGCTGCGCACGGGCGCCGAGGACGAGGCGGTGCGCGTGTTCGCCGCCAACCTGCGCGACCTGCTGCTCGCCGCCCCGGCCGGCACCCGGGCCACGCTGGGCCTGGACCCCGGCTACCGCACCGGCGTGAAGGTCGCCGTGGTGGACGCGACGGGCAAGGTCGTCGCCACGGACGTGATCCACCCGCACGTCCCCGCCAACCGGTGGGACGAGGCGCTCGCCAAGCTGGCCCGGCTGGCGCAGCGCCACGCCGTCGAGCTGATCGCCATCGGCAACGGCACGGCCTCCCGGGAGACCGACAAGCTGGCCGGTGACCTGATCGCCCGGCATCCGGAGCTGAAGCTCACCAAGGTGATGGTGTCCGAGGCCGGCGCCTCCGTGTACTCGGCCTCCGCCTTCGCCTCCCAGGAGCTGCCGGAGATGGACGTCTCGCTGCGCGGCGCGGTCTCGATCGCGCGGCGGCTCCAGGACCCGCTGGCCGAGCTCGTGAAGATCGACCCCAGGTCGATCGGTGTCGGTCAGTACCAGCACGACCTGTCCGAGGTGAAGCTGTCCCGCTCGCTGGACGCGGTCGTCGAGGACTGTGTGAACGGCGTCGGCGTGGACGTGAACACGGCCTCCACGCCACTGCTGGCCCGGGTCTCGGGCATCTCCTCCTCGCTGGCGGAGAACATCGTGCGCCACCGCGACGAGAACGGGCCGTTCGCCTCGCGCGCGGAGCTGAAGAAGGTGGCCCGTCTGGGCCCCAAGGCGTACGAGCAGTGCGCGGGCTTCCTGAGGATCCGCGGCGGCGACCCGCTGGACGCCTCCAGCGTGCACCCCGAGGCGTACCCGGTGGTGCGCCGGATGGTGAAGGCCACGGGCCAGGAGACGGCCGCGCTGGTCGGCAACACCTCGGTCCTGCGCTCGCTGCGGCCCGAGCAGTTCGTGGACGAGACCTTCGGTCTGCCGACGGTGACCGACATCCTCAAGGAGCTGGAGAAGCCGGGGCGCGACCCGCGTCCGGCGTTCAGGACGGCCGGTTTCAAGGAGGGCGTCGAGAAGATCACCGACCTGGAGCCGGGGATGGTCCTGGAGGGTGTGGTCACCAATGTGGCCGCCTTCGGCGCCTTCGTCGACGTCGGCGTCCACCAGGACGGCCTGGTGCACGTCTCGGCCATGTCGCGGACCTTCGTCAAGGACCCGCGGGACGTGGTGAAGCCCGGCGACATCGTCAAGGTGAAGGTGCTGGACGTCGACGTCCCGCGCAAGCGGATCTCGCTGACCCTGCGCCTGGAGGACGAGAAGGCCGCCGAGCGCCCGGCC
>NZ_JACADT010000447.1:0-4478 GCF_013421635.1 Streptomyces sp. UH6
GCACCGCCCACGCGACGGTCCTCTTCCCGTTCCTGCACCGTGAGCGGGTGGACGACGGCGTGCGCGCCGCCCTCGCCGAGGAGTTCGCGGCGCATCCGCCCTTCGCACTCCGGTTCGCCGGGTGCGCCCGCTTCCCCGGAGTCCTCTGGCTGCGCCCCGAACCCGACGGCCCGTTGCGGGCGCTCACCGCGGCCGTCACCGCGCGCTGGCCCGAACAGGCGCCGTACGGGGGCCTGTTCGGCGACCTCGACCCCCACGTCACCGTCGCCAACACCGGCAGCGCCGCGCAGCACGACCTGATCGAGGCGGCGCTCGCCCCCGCCCTGCCGCTGACCGAGCGGGTGACGGCCGTCGACCTGGTGGTGTTCGACGGGCGCCGGTGGCGCGGGCGGACCCGTTTCCCCCTGGGCCGGGCGGACGGCTGACCGGTCGGACTTCAACAAAATGTTGACGCCCGGTGTCCCGGTGGGGTTGGCTGCCTGGTGTGACAGCGAGCACCCCGATGCCGCCCGCCCCCGGCCTCGCCCGGTTCAACCGGCTGGACGACGCCGCGGCCCGGTCCGTACTGCGTGAGATCTGCGCCTCCACGTCCTGGGCGGCGCGTCTGCTCGCGCACCGCCCCTACGCCGGCCCGGAGGAGCTGTACGCCGCCGGTGACGCGGCCGTCGCCGCGCTGACGGCCGACGACCTCGCGGAGGCGATGGCCGGGCATCCACCGATCGGCCGGCCGAAGCCGGGCGACCCGGTCTCCACGCGCGAACAGCGCGGGATGGCAGGGGCGCCGGAGCAGCTCAGGGCCGAGATGCTCGAACTCAACCTGGCCTACCAGGAGAAGTTCGGCCACGTGTTCCTGATCTGCGCCACCGGCCGCACCGCCGAGGAGATGCGGGACGCCGCCCGCGCCCGCCTCGGCAACACGCCGGAGGCCGAACGCGAGACGGTCCGCACCGAACTCGGCAGGATCAACCGCATCCGTCTCGCCCGCCTCGCCGAGGCAGGCCCGCCCGAGGAGGACGCACACCCATGACGTCCGGCGACACCACCGCCACCGTGTCCACGCACGTCCTCGACACCAGCCTCGGCCGCCCGGCCGCCGGGGTGGCCGTCGTCCTGTCCGCCCGCACCGGCCCCGAGGCGCCCTGGCAGGTGCTCGGCGGCGCGGCGACCGACGCGGACGGCCGCTGCACGGACCTGCCCATCCCCCCTGCCGGCACCACCCACGTCCGCCTCGCCTTCGACGTCGAGGCGTACCACCTGAGCGCCCGCCCCGGCGGCGCCGCGTTCTTCCCCGAGGTGGCGGTCGCCTTCGCCCTCGGGGCCGGCGAGCACCACCACGTTCCGTTGCTCCTCAACCCGTTCGGCTACTCCGTATACCGAGGGAGCTAGCAGTCATGAGCGAGAACCCCGCCCGCGTCGCCCGGCTCGGCCAGAACCAGTACGGCAAGGCCGAGACCCGCGTCGTCCGGATCACCCGCGAGGGCGACCTCCACCACATCAAGGACCTCAACGTCTCCGTCTCGCTCTCCGGCGACATGGACGACGTCCACTACTCCGGCTCCAACGCCCACGTGCTGCCCACCGACACCACCAAGAACACGGTGTACGCCTTCGCCAAGGAGCACGGCATCGGCTCCCCGGAGGAGTTCGGGCTGCTGCTGGCACGGCACTTCGTGGAGTCGCAGGAACCCATCCACCGGGCGCGGATCAGGATCGAGGAGTACGCCTGGGAACGCATCGGCGGACCCGGGACCCAGCACTCCTTCGCCCGTACCGGCGGCGGCACCCGGGTCGCCCAGGTGGTCCACGACGCGGAGGGCTCCGAGGTGGTCTCCGGGCTGAAGGACCTGACGGTCCTCAACTCGACCGACTCCGAGTTCTGGGGCTACCGCAAGGACCGGTACACCACCCTGCCCGAGGCCTACGACCGGATCCTGGCCACCGACGTCTCCACCCGCTGGCGGTACTCCTGGTCGGACGCCGGCGACGGGCCCGCGCCCGACTGGGACGCCTGCTACCGGGAAGCCCGCCGCCACCTGCTGGACGCGTTCGCGCAGACCTACTCGCTCTCCCTGCAGCAGACGCTCTACGGGATGGGCGCCCGGGTGATCGAGAACCGTCCGGAGATCGACGAGATACGCCTCTCGCTGCCCAACAAGCACCACTTCCTGGTCGACCTCTCGCCGTTCGGGCTGGAGAACGACAACGAGGTGTACTTCGCCGCCGACCGCCCGTACGGCCTGATCGAGGCCACCGTGCTGCGCGACGGCGCCGAGGCCAGGATCCCGCCCGAACTCACCAACCTCTGACGCACCCCGCCCACCGCTCACCCTCCGGAGACAGACCCATGGCGTCCGCAGCCCAGCAGCCCGCCCGCACCGTCATCGAGAACTGCGCCGTCGCGACCGTCGACGCCCGGGACACCGAATACGCCTCCGGTCATGTGGTGGTCGCCGGCCAGGTGATCGAGTCGGTGGGGGAGGGGAAGGCCCCCGAGGGGCTGGAGAACGTGGTGCGCCGGATCGACGGCACCGGGCACCTGGTCACCCCGGGGCTGGTCAACACCCACCATCACTTCTACCAGTGGCTCACCCGCGGCCTGGCCACCGACCACAACCTCTTCGACTGGCTGGTCGCGCTGTACCCGACCTGGGCGCGGATCGACGAGCCGATGGTGCACGCCGCCGCGCAGGGCTCGCTGGCGATGATGGCGCGGGGCGGCGTCACCACCGCCATGGACCACCACTACGTCTTCCCGCGCGGCACCGGCGACCTGTCGGGAGCCGTCGTGCGCGCGGCCCGCGAGACGGGCGTCCGCTTCACGCTGGCCCGCGGCTCGATGGACCGGGGAGAGTCGGACGGAGGGCTGCCGCCGGACTTCGCGGTGGAGAGCCTGGAGGGCGCGCTCACCGCGACCGAGGAGACGGTCGCCGCCCACCACGACGCCTCGTTCGGGTCGATGACCCAGGTCGCCGTCGCGCCCTGCTCCCCGTTCTCGGTCTCCACCGACCTCATGCGCCACGGAGCGGAGCTGGCGCGCCGCCTCGGCGTCCGGCTGCACACCCACGGGTCGGAGACGGTGGAGGAGGAGAAGTTCTGCCACGAACTCTTCGGCATGGGCCCCACCGACTACTTCGAGTCCACCGGCTGGCTCGGCGAGGACGTCTGGATGGCGCACTGCGTGCACATGAACGACGCCGACATCGCCGCGTTCGCCCGGACCGGAACAGGCGTGGCGCACTGCCCGTCCTCCAACGCCCGCCTGGCCGCGGGGATCGCCCGTGTCCCCGACATGCTCGCCGCCGGGATCCCGGTGGGGCTCGGCGTCGACGGAACCGCCTCCAACGAGTCCGGGGAACTGCACACCGAACTGCGCAACGCCCTCCTGGTCAACCGCCTCGGCCCGCACCGCGAGGCGGCCCTCACCGCCCGCCAGGCGCTCCGGCTGGGCACCCGCGGCGGTGCGCGGGTGCTGGGCCGGGAGGCGGAGATCGGCTCCCTCGAGCCCGGCAAGCTCGCCGACCTGGTGCTGTGGAGGATGGACACCCTGGCCCACGCCTCGATCGCCGACCCGGTGGCCGCGCTCGTGCTGGGGGCGGCGGCTCCGGTGACGCTGTCCCTGGTGGGCGGCGCCGCGGTGGTGGAGGACGGACGGCTGCTCACCGTCGACGAGGACGCCGTGGCCCGCTCCACGCGGGCCGAGGCGCAGCGCCTCGCCCGGCTGGCGGCGGGCGAGGACTGATCAGGAGGCGGGGCCCTCCCACCGCATCAGGTTGGCGAAGAGCTCCGCCTGCTCGACGGCGTCGTCCAGCGCGTGATGGGTGTGCCGGCGCCGCGACAGCAGGTGCCGGGGCATGGTCCCCTTGGCGACGGCCCGCAGCGGCAGGCGGGCCTTGGCCGCGTACAGCGTCTTCATGTCCATGCAGCCGGAGTGGCCGAACGGACTGCCGCCGGTGAAGCGGACGAGGTACCAGTACAGGAACATCCAGTCGAAGGCCACCGGGTAGCCGCAGACCACCGGCTGAGCAACGGGGGAGACGTCGTCCACCCAGGCGGTGAACTCGGTCATGGCGGTGGCGGGGTCCGCGCCCTCCCGGCGCAGCCGGTCCCGGTCCAGGCCGCTCACCGCGAGCGCCTGGGCGTCGAACTCGTCGGACACCGGCCGCAGTTCGCGGTAGAAGGTGTGCTCCTGCGGGTCGGCGGGGGTGAACCCGTCGGCGTCCTGCCGGCCGGCCACGGCGGCGCCGAGGCTGAGCATCGAGTAAGGGCCGGGGATCGGGCCGTCCGCCTCGATGTCCACGGAGATGTAGAGGCTGGGCCTGACGCGTCGCGGGCTCATGGGCAGAGCCTCCCAGCGTCCGGCCGCACGCCGGTAACGGATTTCCGCTCCGCCCGCGGACGACCGCCCACCGCCCGGGCGGGACCGCGGCCGCTTGTGCGGGAACGTGGGCGGGAAGGGGCCCGGCAGGACCGGGCCCCTT
>NZ_JACADT010000448.1:0-4456 GCF_013421635.1 Streptomyces sp. UH6
GCGCGATCGACGGTCCGGGCAACGCCGAGACCCAGCAGGGCGGCTCCGGGGGCCGGGTCGACCCGGGCACCCCGTCGGCCGGCGCGGGCACCGGCTCCGCGAAGCCGACCCCCACCGCGTCCCCCTCCGCCTCCGCGAAGGAGAAGAAGGAGGCGGAGCCGTCCCCCTCGCGCACCGCCGACGAGAAGACGGCCACCCCGGAGAAGGCCGAGCCCACCACCAAGGCCCCGGAGCCGAAGGCTCCGCCGGCCGGCGGGGCCGACCTGTCCCGTGAGGACGCGGCGCGGGCGGCGGTCCTCCAGCTGGTCAACCAGGAGCGGTCCTCCGCCGGGTGCAGCAAGGTGAAGTCCGACGACGGGCTGACCGAGCTGGCCGACGACTTCAGCCGGGCCATGGCGGACGAGGGCTTCTTCGACCACACGGACCCCAGCGGCGCCACGCCGTGGGACCGCGCGGCGGCCGCCGGTGTGGACAACCTGGGCGGCGAGAACATCGCCCGCGGCCAGGCGGACGCGGCCGCGGTGATGGACGCCTGGATGCAGAGCGACGGCCACCGGGCGAACATACTGAACTGCGACTTCAAGACCCTCGGCGTGGGCGTCCACTTCGCCTCCGGCGGTCCCTGGTGGACCCAGGACTTCGGCTACTGAGATAGCCGCAGGTCAGAGACCTAATACGGCCGCTGGGCCGTCCCGGGGCCGTTTTGTGCAGGCCCTTCACCGAAGATCCGGTCCACGGCGGCCCGGGTCCGGGTTCCGCTCGACGGCAACAGGTGCGTGTACGTCCGCAGGGTGAAGCCGGGGTCGTGGTGACCCAGGTACTCGCTGAGAGCCTTGATGCTCTCCCCCGCGTCCAGTAGCACCGAAGCGTAGAAGTGCCGCAGTGCGTGGATGCCGTTGGCCCGACCGGTCTCCACGCCCGCGGCCCGAAGCGCCCGCCGCCACAGACGATCGTTGAAGCGGTTCCGGTCGAGTGCCAGGCCCGTGTGACTGGTGAAGACGAGCGACGCTGTGACCGGAGGTCCATCGAGCCGGTTCGCCGAGAACCTTGCCCACGAGGTGATTCGCTCGGGCACAGATTTCGATGGGTCCGAGCGTTCACCGATGCGCATGGCAGAGGCAAGGATCACCCTCGGCGTGGTCGCCGCGCGGCAGGGCGACTTGGACCAGGCGGTGAACTACGGCGGGTGGGCGCTGAAGGGCGACCGCCAGTCTCTGCCGTCCCTGCTCATGGTCAGCCGCGAGCTTGCGGCCATCGTCAATCGGGACTTTGCAGCCGAACCAACTGGCCGTGAGTACCTCGATCACTTGACCGCACTCAGCCGCGCCAGCTAGAGCCGTTACAGGTTTCTCTACCTCATCAAGCCCGGCTGCGCTCCGCTCCGCCGGGCGCGCTCCCGGCTCCGCGCACGCTGCGCCGACGCGCGCCCACGACGGATGGGGCCGGGGTTGTAGGGCGAGTGCCGCACGAGCGGGGCCGCGGTGAAGGACATGCCTCCGGCGGGGGATCGGCCGACGCCGGGATGGAGGGGGCGCCGCGGCCGAGTGCCGGCCGAATGTGGCGAGCGTGAGGAGCTCCCATCCCGCGTGCCGTCGACCCAGGCAGAGCCGAGCAGACACGGCACCTGGCGTCCAGGTCGTTCGTACAGTGGCGCGCTCCACCTGGATGCCAGGCACCGCGCCTGCTCCACGGAGTGTGGGTCGACGGCACACGGGATGGGAGCTGGGGCGAGTGGGTGAAGAGCGTGGTCACCTACTCGTCCATGTGGGCTTCCAGGAGACTTACCGCCAGTTCATGCCGCATCTGGAAGGCCAGGTGGTACGGGGTAAGACCGTCTCGGGAGGGCCCTTTCGGGTCAGCTCCGTAGGCCAGCAGCACAGCTGTGCAGGCCGCTTCTAGCGGATCACCGGTCTGGACTGCTCCGTCAGCCTCGTTATTGATGGCTCTGAGCAATGGGGTCCACCCGCTGTAGCTGTCGTACTGATCCGGATCATGGCCAGCGTGCAGAAGCCGAGTCAGCTCGCCCAAGTCGCCTTGCTCTACCGCTAGGTGCACAGGCCACATCTCATACTGGCCTGAGTCATCGGTCATACGCCTGATCCAACCAGAGAGGGTCTGGCGGCCGCCTAAGCAGCCGGTGATCCTGTCAAGGGGGCACCTGATCCTGACATCAACTGCTGACACCAACAAGCACGGACGGCGGCAGTCAGTGACGGACTTCGTTGGATCGTGCGTTGTGGTTCCCAAGTGGTCGACCAATGTCACCGGAGACCCGGGATCGACCTGATGCGGATGAGGCGACAGGCTCAAATCTGTTAGCCCCCGGCCAGCACGAAGACCCCCGGTCCACAGGGCCGGGGGTCGTTCCGGTCATGGCCGGCGTTCCGCGGCGCAGGTGCTCGATGGCTTCCAGACAACTTGGGTCTTCGAAAATCAGGGCAAGGGCGCTTGCTGTACGGCTCTACGCTTCCGCAAGCGCTCTTCCTGGTGACCCTTAAGGCCAAGCGCCTTGTCGCCGGAATCGCTTGGTCGCTCGGTTGGAGACCGCCGGGTGAGGCCGAGTCACTGCTAGCTTCTGGGTTAGCTCAAGCACTGACCGATGATGCGCAGCTGATCAGCCGTCAGGCTCATGCTGTCATCTGCTACTCTGTGGCAGCCAGTAACAACTTCACATCATGCCAAAGGGACGCTTGCCCGACTCCTACATCAGCAAGCGCCCTGAGGCTCTGTATTCACACTGCCCGATCCAGCGAACTAGGAGGATCACATGACCAGGAAGCAGAAACCTAAGGTACCCCCTAACGCGTTGCATTGCAACGCGTTACAGGTGCAGGTTCACCAGGAGGTAGCCGCGGTGCCGAGATGGCGCCAGAACTTGCGTGACGTCACCGGGCTCCTCGCGGTGGCGGTCCCGGTCATCGTCGCCATCGTTGAGAAGCTCTGACACGCAGAGCGAGAACCACCTCGTGTGCCCTTGCACGGGCCGTCACCGGGCCGTGCAAGGGCACACGACAACGGCCACCGTTGACAACTACCCACGTCTAAGCTCCAGGTCAGGTGCCTGATCGAGTGTGGAGCAGCAGGTCAGGGCGTGCAGTCGTCACTTCTTCGGCTACTGAGGCAGCCGCCGCTCGCCGACGCCTCCGGGGAACCGGGGTCCAGGCCCGTGACGGGCTGAGGAAGTGGCTCCGGCGCTTACCTGAGAGGTAATGGTGGCGGGTGACGTCCCTGGCTACGTTTGCGTCGTCCTGCCGAAGCGAACGAAGGAGCCGGACGTGCCCGCATATGGTTTCGCGCACCTGCGTGATCGTCGCCACCACCCGGATGTCCTCGAGTACCTCAAACGTATCCAGAGCACCCTCGACCCGTTCCAGGGCCGTTTCCTGATCCACGGCCCGCCGACGGCGGTGATGGAGGGCAGCTGGCCGGGCAGCATGGTGCTCATCGAGTTCCCCGGCATGGCCGAGGCCCGCGCCTGGTACGCGTCTCCCGAGTACCAGAGGATCCTGCGGCTACGGGCCGACCACATCGACGGAGACCTCGTGCTGGCCGAGGGCGTCGGCCCCGGGTACGACCCGCGTGAACGTGCGGAGAAGCTCCAGGCGGAGGCGACCGGAGAGCAGGCTTAGTACGCCGCGCAGGCTCTGTCGGTCGGCGGTGGGGGCCACCGGGACCTCGTCGTCCCGGTGGCCGGGGAGTAGCGTGGGCGGATGGACGAACCCCGGATCACGGTGTACGGCTCCGCCACGGAGATCACTGTCGCGGCCAACGCCGCCGGACTGCGGAACCTCGCCGAACGGCTCGTCTCCCTCGCCGGTCCCGAGCTCTCCGATGGCTACCACGAGCACCTCGACAGCGGGATCGACCTCGAGGACGGCTCGATCAGCCTGATACTGGAGCGCGACGACACGCTGTAGAGCGGCCCCGTGCGGCCGAGCCGTAGGCTGCGGGGCATGGGGCGGTTCGAAGAGGTCAGGGCGACGTTCTGGGGCGACGGTGATCACGGTGTCCAGCCGCCTCTGACGGACGAGATGGTGCGGGAGGCCGAGGGCGTGCTCGGTGTGACGCTGCCCCCGGCCCTGCTCGATCTGCTCCGGCTGCGCAACGGCGGCATCGTGGCCGACGAGCACGAGGCGTTCCCCACCAGCCGGCCGACCTCGTGGAGCGAGGACCAGGTTCCCTTCGACGTGCTGATGGGCATCGGGCGGCGGGAGGAGACGACCTCTCTGCTCGACACCCCGTACCTGCTCGCGGAGTGGGGCCTGCCGGCGGCGCTGGTGCTGCTGTCCGGCGACGGGCACTGCTGGATCGGGCTGGACTACCGCGCGTGCGGGCCGGACGGCGAGCCCTCGGTCACCTGGTTCGAGACCGACCTCGGCACGGAACTCCACCTGGCCGACGACTTCCGCTCGTTCGTCGAGGGCCTCACCGCGGACAGCGCATAGGGTGACGGCTC
>NZ_JACADT010000449.1:0-4454 GCF_013421635.1 Streptomyces sp. UH6
CGGAGTGGGTCTACACCGGCGCCGAGGACCGTGCGTGGTGGAGCGGCATGTGGGCGGACCGCACCCTGGCGCCCGGCTACGCGGGCCGGGTGCGGGAGCTGGGGCTGGCCGACGGGAAGGCGCTGGAGGCGGTGTCGGCCGCGTGGCGCGAGTGGGGGAACCGGCCGGAGGGACGGTTCACCGTCCCGCACCAGGAGATCCTCTGCCGCCGCGCGGCCTGAACCTCCGAGGACCCGCCCGGGCCGGGCCTCGGGCGCCCGCCCGACGGGCCGCCCTCACCCGCCTCCGCCGAGCGCTCCGAACGAGTAGGGCGCCCAGGGGCCGGTGAGGTGGATCCGGACGCCGCCCTCCGGAAGGTTCTCCCGGGCCTTGTCGACCATCTCGACGAAGCCCCCGGACTGCCGGCGCGGCACCAGGTAGGCGGCGTCCAGCACGTTGCCGCCCCACGCGCGCTCCTCGGTCTCGGTGACCTTGAGGGTGCGGTGCGGATGCAGCCGGTTCTCCTCCGCGGCGGCGCGCAGCTCCTCGTGCAGGCGGGTGGCGAGGCGCTCGGCCTCCACCCGCCGCTCACCGCCCGCGTAGACGCGGACGCTCCACTCGACCCGGCCCGCCAGCCGGTCGAGGACGGCGCGGATCTCGGCGGCGTGCGTCTCCAGCAGGACGCGCACGGCGCTGTCGTCGGGCAGCACGGTGGCGAACGGCAGCGGCAGCGGGGTGGTGACGGTGGTGAGGGCGTCGATCACCTGCTCGTGGGCCCTGGCGGTCGCGGTCAGCCACTCCCGGTCCTCCAGGCGCTCCCGCAGCGGGCCCTCGTCGAACTCGGCGGCCGGGACGGTGCTGACCACGGCCACCAGGCCCTGGTGGTGGACGGCCGTGGGCGGGCAGCCGGCCACACCGCCCAGCTGGGCCTGGAGCGCCGCCTCGAACGGGCGGCAGACCGCGTAGACGTACCGCAGTCCGCTCATCGTCTCTCCTTCTCGCCGTGGGGCCGGGCGGGGACCCGGGGCGTGCGGCGGGGCACGCGGTCCGGGCACGCGGTCCGGGCGTGGAAGCCCGTACCTCCACCCTGCCCGAGCCCGGGCCGCCGCTCCAGTTCCCCCGCCCGGGACGCGGGTCCCGGGCGGGGGAACTGGAGCGGCGGGGGCGGGCGCTCAGGCCGGTTCGATCTCCTGGCGGCCGGTCCGCTCGGCGGGCGGCCCGTCCTCGTCGGCGTCCGGGTCGCCGTTCTCCGCACCGGCGTCGTCGTCCGACCCGCGGGTGAACATCTTCCGGACCGTCGAGTCGTCCCACCAGGCCGTGGCGGCCCCGGCGGTGCGGACGCCCTCCATCAGCAGCCGCCGCCCCTGGCCGGCCAGGTAGGCGCGGGGCTCCTCCCGGCCGGCCAGCACGATGGCGACGGCGACCACGAGCGGCAGCGTCCGGGTACGCCCCACGACGTAGCCCGCGGTGGCCGCGAGCCCGAGTTCCCAGCGCCGGGCGGCGTTCATCCGAAGCCACCTCCCCGCTGCTGCACCCCGGCCGCGGCCTCCAGCCGCTCGAGCAGTTCGTCCTCACGCCGGTCGAACTCCTCGTCGTCGATCTCGCCTGCTTCCAACTGCTCCTCCAGACTCGCCAGTTCGGCGCGGATCGTGGCGGGGTCGTAATAGATGCGCTCGGCCTCACGCATCACCTGGCGGATCACCCAGGCGCTGCCGCGCACCGGCGCGAGCGGCAGCAGCAGCACCTCGGAGAGGAGTCCCACCGTGTCACTCCACGGCCGTGCCGGCGGCCTGCCCCGCGCCCTGCGGCGCGTGGTCGGCGGGACCGGGCTCCACGAAGCTGTAGGGCGGCAGCGGTCCGTTGACCCGGAGCTGGAGGTGCGGGTTCTCCTCGCGGAACCGCTCCACGGCGCCGAGGAACTCCTCGGCGGAGTCGGCCGCGACCAGCAGGGACAGGTTGGTGATCCAGCCGGTGGACTCGGCTCCGGTGGCCACCGCCGTGGCCGTGGGCTCCAGGGCCTGCTGGAGCAGCGCCGCGTCCACGTCCTCGCGGGCCTTGACGGCGGACACCACCATCTCGCCGAGCCTGAGCTTGTCGTCGTGGGTGCCGCCGCCGGACTGGCGGTTGGCCTCGGCCATGGCGCGCAGTTCGGCGTCCTCGCCCATCACCAGGTGGAGGACGGCCTGCTCGTCGTGGTTGGCCTTGACGTTGTACTCCGCCTTGCCCTCCAGGGCGCGCAGCCGCTCCGTGTAGTGGTCGGCGCGCTCCGCGAGCACCCGCAGGACGGAGTCGTCGTCGGGGGCGACGTTGCCGAAGCGCATCGGCAGCACGGTGCCGCCCGCGCCGGCCTCGGCGAGGATCGTCTGGTGGGCGAGCAGGTCACGCCGCTTGGGGCGCAGGTCCTCGGGAGCGTCGCCCGCCACCGCGACCAGGTCGCCCTCCTTGAGCAGCCGGACCGGGTTCGGCGGGTCGCCGACCCCGCCCATGCCCTCGGGCAGCGACGGGTGGGACGCCGAGGCGATCCCGTAGACGTAGGTGCTCACTCCTTCTCCTCCTTACGCCGCGCGGACGCGGGCTCCTTGCGCTCCTCGCGCCCCTGCCGGAAGGCGTCGGATATGGTCTCGGCCGCTCCGGAGAGCGCGCCCTTGGACTTGCCCCGGGCGCCGGACTCGGTCATCTCGCCGACCAGGTCGGGCAGTCCGGGGTTCTTGCGCGGGCCGGACTCGAGGTCGAGGCGGTTGCAGGCCTCGGCGAAGCGCAGGTACGTGTCGACGCTGGCGACGACGACACGGATGTCGATCTTCAGGATTTCGATGCCGACCAGGGAGACGCGGACGAACGCGTCGATCACGAGGCCCCGGTCGAGGACGAGTTCGAGAACGTCGTAGAGGCCGCTGCTGCCGCCTCCACCACCGCTCTGCTGTGCCGGTACAACCGTCACGGGTGCTCCTCACTGTTCCGGGCACGGCTGACCGCCGTCGCGGGCAGACCTGCCCTGTCACGGGAAGTCGGGCGGACGTGTTCTGGCTCTCGAACCGCCTTGTCAGCGGCGGTTGCTGTCCGAACGTCCGCGTTCGTAGCGCCGGATGCGCTTGTAGCCGGTGAGCATGCCGTCCGGGTCCAGGTCGACCCGGTAGGTCGACAGCAGGCTCATCGTGTCGGGGACGCGCTCGAGTTCGAGCACCTCCACCTCCAACGACCAGCCGTCCCCGGTCCTTTCGAAGGACGACACCGACTCGGCGGCCATCCCCGTCAGCTCCTCGAGCTGGGCCCGCGCCTCACGCAGCACTTCGGTGGGGCGCGGACGGCGCTGATCCGGTTCGTTCTGTTCGGTGTTCTCGGTCTGTTCGGTGTTCTCGGTTTCTGACTTCTGCTTCGGTGTGTTCGTCATGGCCACCTCTGTGAGTGCGGATGACCGGTGACCCTGACGGCAAACCTCCCGATGCACACCGACCGATCTTGTCCACGTGCTTCCCGTGACAACCCCGCGGCGGACCTTCACACACGGGTGGGGACCGTGCCGGTCCGGTGACGGCGCGACGGCGTGACGGCCGCCTCAGGCCGGCACGCCCTGCCCGGTCAGGAGCCGCACGGAGGCGGCGATCGACCTCGCGTCGACCCCGGCCTCGCGCAGTTGCTCCTCGGGGCTCGCCGACCCCGGCATGGAGCGCACCCCGAGCCGGACCAGGCGCGGCACCGGGGAGCCGTCGGTGAACGCGGAGGCGACCGCGTCGCCGATGCCGCCCTCCTCGTGATGGTCCTCGACGGTGAGCAGGCACCCGGTCTCGGCGGCCGCCCGCCGCAGGGTCTCCGCGTCGACCGGCTTCACCGAGTACAGGTCGACCACCCGCACCGCGATGCCCTCCGCCGCCAGTTCGTCCGCGGCCCCCAGCGCCTCGTGGAGGGTGACGCCGGCCGCGACGACGGTCAGCCGGTCCTCCGCGGACGAACGCAGCACCTTGCTGCCGCCGACCGGGAACTCCTCGTCGGGCCCGTAGAGCACGGCGTTCTTGCCGCGCGAGGTGCGCAGGTAGCGGATTCCCTCGAGGTCGGCCATGGTGGCGACGAGTTTGGCCGTCTGGTTGGCGTCGCACGGGTACAGCACGGTCGAGCCGTGCACCGCGCGGAACATCGCGAGGTCCTCCAGCCCCATCTGCGAGGGACCGTCCTGGCCGATGGACACGCCCGCGTGCGAGCCGACCATGTTGACGCCGGCCCCGCTGACCGCCGCCATCCGCACGAAGTCGTAGGCGCGGCTGAGGAACGCGGCGAAGGACGAGGCGTACGGGATCCAGCCGCGGGCCGCGAGCCCCACCGCGGAGGCGACCATCTGCTGTTCGGCGATGTAGCACTCGAAGAACCGCTCCGGGTGCTCCTCGGCGAACGCCGCGGCCCGGGTGGAGTCGCTCACCTCGCCGTCCAGGGCGACGACGTCGTCGCGCGCGGTGCCGAGCGCGGCGAGCGCCGCGCCGTAG
>NZ_JACADT010000045.1:0-15029 GCF_013421635.1 Streptomyces sp. UH6
GAGCGGGCGGCCCTGGTCGCCGGCCTCGTGGCCGCCGGCCTGGGCGGCCGCGTGCTGCTCTCCTCCTCGGCCACCGGCGCCGCCTTCGGACACCCGGCCACCGACGTCCCCTACGCCCATGTCCTGACGGACTTCGTCCCCGCCCTGCGCGGCCAGGGCCTCGGCGACGAGGACGTCCGGCGGCTGCTGGCCGAGAACCCCGCCGCCCTCCTCGCGGTGCGCTGAAAGAGAGAAGGCTGAAAGGCTTATGTCGCGAGTCAACACCGTCCTCGGGCCGGTCCCCGCCGAGGAGCTCGGCTTCGTCGCCGTCCACGAGCACATCGGGTACGGCATGCCCGGATCCGAACTCGACACCCGCTGGTGGAAGACGCCGGAGCAGCGCCACGAGGAGACCGTCCCCAAGCTGCGCGCGTTCCACGACCACACGCTGCCGTACGGCGGCGCCACCTTCGTCGACGCCACCGGCATCTGCAACGGCCGGGACGTCAGCTACTACCGGTCGCTCTCGGAGAAGACCGGCGTGCACATCGTCGCCTCGACCGGCTTCGTCGGCGGCGACACGGCGCTGCCGTTCTTCGAGCGCGCCGACGTCGACTACCTCTACCGCCAGTTCGTCCACGAGATCACCGTCGGCATCGGCGACACCGGCGGCCGGGCGGGCATCATCAAGGTCGGCGTCAGCCGGGGCTTCCGGATGAAGGAGCTCGACCTGCGGATCTACCGCGCCGCCGCGCGGGCCGCGCTGGAGACCGGCGTGCCGGTCTTCACCCACCTCGCGGTCGACGCCGAGCCCGCCGTCGAGATCTTCCGGGAGGAGGGCCTGCCCCTGCACCGGGTGCTCTTCGGGCACGCCGACGACGGCGTCAGCCAGGGCAAGGTGCGCGACCGGTGGATCGCCGAACAGGGCGGCCGGATCGGCTTCGACACCTTCGGCTACGACCTCGAACTGCCCGACCCGCCGTTCTGGGGCCGCCCCCGGCAGGAACGCCTGGACCACTTCCTCGGCTACCTGCGCGACGGCCTGGTCGACAGCGTTCTCGCCTCCGCCGACGCCAACTGCAGCCCCCTCGGCTGGCCCGGCGTCAAGGGCCACACCGTCAACTACCTCTTCGAGGTGCTGATCCCGGCTCTCCGCGAGCACGGCGTCGACGACGCCACGATCACCAGGATCTTCGTCGACCTGCCCGCCGACTTCCTCAGCATCCAGCCCGACCGAAAGCCGTGACCATGGACATCACCCACCTCGACATCGCCGTCGTCGGCGCCGGTTACGCGGGGGCCGCCGCGGCCAAGGCCCTCAGCGACCTCGGCGCGAACGTCACCGTCTACGAGCAGGCACGCCAGATCCGCGAGGTCGGCGCCGGCATCGGCCTGCGCCCGTCGTCGATGCACCAGTTCAACACCCGCGGCAGCGGCGAGGCCGTCAAGGCGGTCAGCTCGCCCAGCGACGCCTTCGAGATCCTCACCGCCGACTGCCACCGCATCGCCATCGAGGAGTGGCCGGAGAAGGACGCCTACGGCGAGACCACCCGTTTCATCCACCGCGGCGACTTCATCGACGCGCTCGTCGGCGTACTGCCCGAGGGCATGGTCGAGCTCGGCCACAAGCTCGAGAGGATCGAGGACAAGGGCGGCGAGGCCACCCTGCACTTCGCCAACGGCGAGAGCGTGAGGGCCGACCTGGTCGTCGGCGCCGACGGCATCCGCTCCGTCGTCCGCGAGCAGCTCTTCAGCGACCGGCAGCCCGTCTTCGCCGGGGAGCACGCCTACCGCGCCGTCATCGACGCGGCCGGCACCCACGGCATGGTCGCCGACGGCAACCTGCGGATGTACATCGGCCGCGGCTCCAAGGTCTACCTGCTGCCGCTGCTCCACCGCGGCCAGGTCTCCTTCGACATCACCGCCCTGCACACCGACAGCACCTGGGCGCCGGCGGTGACCAAGGAGGACATCCTCCGCACGGTCGAGGGCTTCGACGAGCGGATCGTCGAGATGACGCGCAACCTCGACATGGACACCGTCAACGTGCGGGCCGTCTACGACATCGACCCGGTCGACGTCTGGCACTCCGCCTCCGTCGTCCTCATCGGCGACGCCGCCCACGCGATGTGCCACCACCAGGGCCAGGGCGCCAACTCCGCCGTCCTCGACGCGGGCGCCCTCGCCGACGCGCTCGCCGCCGCCGAATCGGTGGAGCAGGCGCTGGCGGCCTTCCAGGCGCACCGCAAGCCGATCACGGACGAGTTGCAGCGGATCTCCCGCAACGGCTGGACCGAGGACGAGGTCAATGACGTCTTCCCGGGCCAGAAGCCCGGCCAGATCGGCGCGACGACCGCCACGACGACGGAGGACTGAACCATGCCGCTGCACCCCGAGATCGCGCGATTCCTCGCCACCCTGCCCGCCCCGCCCGAGGGCCCGCTCGACCCGGTCGCGATGCGCGCCGGCGACGAGGCGCACGTCGCCCCCCTCGCCGAGCGCCTGCCGCTGCACCGCGTCGAGGACCGGACCGCGCACACCGCCTCCGGTGACGTACCGGTGCGGGTGTACACCCCCACCGAGGCCGACGCCCACGGCGTGATCGTCTACTTCCACGGCGGCGCGTTCTTCCTCGGCAGCCTGGAGACCCACGACCACGTGGCGCGCTCACTGGCGAAGGAGACCGGGCTCACGGTCGTCTCCGTCGGCTACCGCCTGGCGCCCGAGGCCGCCTTCCCGGCCGGGCTCGACGACTGCCACGCCGTCGTGCGCTGGGCCGCCGAACAGGGCGAGGACCTCGGGTGGGACGGCACCACCCTCGCCGTCGCCGGCGACAGCTCCGGCGGCAACTTCGTCGCCGCCGTGGTGGCCAGGGCCCACGACGAGGGCTTCGACCGGATCACCCACCAGATCCTCTACTACCCCTCCCTGGACCTGGACTTCGACGAGGACCGCCACCCCTCGCTGCGGGAGAACGCCGCCGGCTACGGCCTGGAGACCGCGGGGCTCAAGCCGTTCAACGCCTTCTACCTCGGCAGCGGCGCCGACCCGGCCGACCCGCGGGTCTCCCCGCTCAAGCGGGGGGACCTCTCGGGGCTGCCGAAGGCCCTCGTCGTCACCGCCGAGTTCGACCCGATGCGCGACGAGGGCGAGCTGTACGGCAAGCGGCTGCGGGAGGCCGGAGTCGAGGCGACGGTGGCCCGCTACGAAGGCGCCGGCCACGGCTTCGTCCAGCACTTCTCCTGGATCCCCGAGTACCACGAAGTCTTCGCGCGCACCCGTGACTTCATCGCAGGGAAGGCCTGAGCGCATGACCCGCCCGGTCGACGTCCACCCCCTGGTCTCGCCGTGGGGACGGTTCGGTCTCTACAGCTTCTACATCGACGCACCCGAGCCGGCGATCGTCGACACCGGCATCGCCTCCTCGCCCGCCGAGGGCATGGCCCCGGCGCTGGCGGCGATCGGCCGGCGCATCGAGGACGTGCGCTGGATCCTGCTGACGCACGGTCACATCGACCACGTCGGCGGGGCCCACGCCCTGTGGGAGATGACCGGCCGCCGGGCGAAAGTGGTGATCCACGAGGCCGACGCCCCCATGCTCCGCTCGCGCAGGGCCCACGTCGAGGAATACCTCGCGGGGCGCGGGCGGTACCTGGCCGACCCCGAGGGGGAGGCCAAGGTGACGGCCGCCGCGAACGCCGTCATCTCGGGGGAGATGGAACCCTCCTCGCTGCTGCGCGGCGGCGAGTCCCTCTCCCTCGGCGGCGGCGTCACCGTCTCCGCGCACGCGACCCCCGGGCACACGCCCGGTTCGCTCGCCTACGTCCTCGACGGGCAGGGCGACGTGTTCACCGGCGACGCCGTCCAGGTCCACGGGGCCGCCAACGGCTTCCCCGGCTACACCGACCCCGCCGCCTACCGCCGCAGCCTGGAGCACCTGCGCGACGGGATCCGGCCCCGGCGCCTGTTCCTCGGGCACCCGTACCGCCGCGCCGACGGCACGCCCTACGGCGTCGCACTCGACGAGCGCGAGGCCCGGGAGGCCATCGGGCAGAGCCTCGCCGCCGAGGGCCGTGTCGCCGCGGCCGCCCGCCGCTGCCTGGAGGCCGGCCTGCGCGAGACCGGCTCGCCGTACTCCCCGTTCGCCCCGGTGGCCGAGGAGCTCGGCTACGCCGGCGACCCCACCCTCGAGCCGTCGCCGTTCTTCACCTCCCTGCACGGCTACCGCACGCAAGCCCAGCAGACCTCGTGACCCAGGAGCACCACCGATGACCGACACCCAGACCCTCCGTGCGGGCCGCCGGACGATCACCGTCCGCAAGGACCTCCGCGTCCCCATGCGCGACGGCGTCACGCTCGCCGCCGACGCCTACGCCGGCACCGACGACGCCCCGCGCCCCGCCCTGGTCGCCCTCAGCCCCTACGGCAAGGAGCTCCAGGCCCTCGCCCTGACCACCCCGCCGCAGCGGCGGCCCAGCCCCATGTGGGACGGCTGCATCGAGGCCGGCGACATCGCGCGGGTCGTGGAGGAGGGCTACGTCCACGTCATCGGCGACCTGCGGGGCTCCGGCGCCTCCGAGGGCGAGCACATCGGCAACTACAACGCCGGCGGCGTCCCCCTCGGCCAGGACGCCTACGACTTCATCGAGTGGGTCGCCGCCCAGCCGTGGTGCGACGGCAACGTCGGCATGATCGGCATCTCCTACTTCGGCTCCATGCAGGTGCTCGCCGCCGCCGAGCGGCCCCCGTCCCTCAAGGCGATCTTCGTCAGCGGCGGCCACTACGACTTCTACGAGACCACCTACCACGGCGGCGTCATGTGGTTCATGCCGCGCGCCGCCCGCGAGGGCCGCGGCGGAGACTCCGGCTGGGCCTTCACCGACGGCGTCAAGTCCCGCATGCTGGAGGCCTTCTCGCCCGAGGAGATCAAGGAGAAGGTCGCCCGGCGCCTGGCGGACCCGGACATCGCCGCCTGGCCCAACCTGGTCCACGTCCTGAACTACCCGAAGAACCACGAGGCCTGGTTCGACATCGTGATGAACGACGTCGACGGCGAGTGGTACGAGGAGCGCAACCCGGTCACCCTCGCGCCGGCCATCGACATCCCCGTCTGGCTCCAGCTCGACCAGGGCCGCGGCTGGACCCTGGACGGCACCATCGAGCTCTACCACCGGCTGAGGGGCCCGAAGAAGCTCGACATCGGCCCCTACCCGCCCATGCAGTCGCGCCCCTTCGTCGAGGAGCACGACAAGATGTTCCGCTGGTACGAGTACTGGCTCAAGGGCGTCGACAACGGGGTGATGGACGAGCCGGCGGTGACCGTCCACGTCGAGGGATCCCGGGAGACCGTCACCGGCGCGCAGTGGCCGCCGAGGCCGGTCGAGCACCGGCCGCTGTACCTGCGCCCGCGGGGCCGCCTCTCCGCCGAGCCCGAGCCGATGGCCGCCGAGTACGCCGCACCGGACGGCTTCTACCAGGCGCCGCTGACGGTCACCGACACGGTGCAGATGCTCCGCTGGTCGACCGCTCCCTTCACCGAGCCGACCGAGATGATGGGCCAGGGCGCGGCCCACCTCTTCGCGGAGATCGACCAGAGCGACACCAACTTCGTCCTGCGGATGTGGGACGAGGCGCCGGGCGGCAAGCGGCAGCTGATCACCAGCGCCTACCTCAAGGCCTCGCACCGCGAGCTGGACGAGGAGCGCACCACCGAGGGCGACCCCTACCACCCGCACACCCGCGCGGTGCCGGTCGAGCCGGGACGGATCGAGGAGTACGTGCTGCGGATCTACCCGTTCGCCGCGACGTTCCTGCCCGGGCACCGGCTGGTCGCCGAGCTCTCCAACGCCGAGCCGCTCGTGGACGAGCACAACTCCCTGCTGCCGCCGGACGCGTTCCACCTCCCGGTGGGCCGCCCGGTCACCCACAAGATCTACCGCGACGCCGACCACCCGTCCCGCCTGGTGCTGCCGTTCACGACGGCGCCGGCGGCGGACGCCGGCTGAGGGGGACCGGGTCCGCGTCAGGTGATACCGAGCACGTCCCGCCAGGCGGGGGAGAACCTGGGGCGCAGGAAGACGACACCCTGCTGGGTGCCCACGGCGAGGTCGAAGGCGGTGGAGCCGCGAAGCGGCACGAGAGCGGTGACCTGGGCGGGCAGCGGAGTGTGCCAGACCGTCTCGCCGCCGGCGAGGTGGCAGAGGGTGATTCCCCGGGTGCTGCTCACCGCCACGAGGGCTTCACCACTGGGGGCGGGCCCGGCCCACAGGATCTCGGACACCGGCAGCGGCAGCCGGGCAGGGCGGTCCGGGGCCGAAGCCTGCCAGACGATGACGGGCTGCTCTCCGTCCTCGGTGATCTCGTCGGCGATCGGGTACAGCAGTACCGGCGTACCGTCCGGCAACTCGGTCCAGCGTGCCCAGTCGTGGTGAAAACCGAGAGGGTCGGCCACTCCCGCCTTCTCCGCGGAGTGCACCACCAACCGACGGCCCGACTCGATGTCGATCACGGATGCCGAGCCGTCGTGGCGGCACTGCATCACCCACTTCGTCCCGTCGCGACCGTGATGGGGGAGCAGGTGGCAGACATCGGGGTCGAGCGCGACAGGGTCCCTCCGGTGCCACGTGCGCCGGGTGACGTTCCACAGGCGCGCCGAAGTCACGGTTGCCTCGTCCCCCGGCGGGCCGCTGACGTCGTACCCTCCCACGGTGGATTCCCACGGCAGCGCCGGCCTGGCAGCAGCCATCAGGACGACGTCTCCGGCGCCCGTGGCGAAGGCGGTCGCGCACACGGAGTCCCGGGTCGGGTCCACGCTCCACGGCAGATCGGTCCATTCGCCGTCGCCGTCCGGCGCGTCGAGAACCGTCACCCGGTTGAGCGCACCGTCGAACCCGACGAGGCGTGCGGGTGACTGCTCGCCCGCGGGCGGAATCAGCCATCCGTCCAGACAGGTGCCGACGTCTCCCTGCAGCCAGCTCAATTCCGTGCGCTCCGGGTCGCGGTCCGGCCGCAGCCGGTACCAGACGGCGTAGGCCGCCGGGTCGGAGGCGATGTCGGGCTCGTCCACTTCCGAGTACTGCCACGAAAGCAGGTGGAGTGTCCCGTCGCGGTCCTCGACGCATCCAGGGACACCAGGATGGGACGAAGCCGCCAGGGGCTCGACCGGGGAGTGTGACGGCGCCGGCTGTGCGGTGTCGGACAGGTCGGCGACCACGCGCCGGATGGCGCCGCCCGTCACCGCCGTCACCGCGTTCGGCCCACCCGGCCATGGGGCCAGCATCTTGACGAGCGGCAGCGTCGTCTCCGGGCGTGCACCGGACGGGACCGTCGTCGGCCCCTCCCGAGCAGCCCCCCACGGCCAGAGCCTGGCAGTGCCGTCGTTCCCGACGGTCAGGACGTCAGGGCCGTCGGTTCCCGGCGCGGGAAGGACATGGATCGCGCACACGGCGCTCTCGTGCCCGCGCAGAGGTGGGCCGACGGCGCGTCCGGTGGTGTGGTTCACCACCGTGAGGTCACCCCCGAAGCCGGTGGTGACGGCGAACAGCTCGTCGTCGTGCAGGACGGGCGCGTACACGATGGCGTTGCCGGCTCCGGTGACACGTCGAGGGGCCGCGCCGATCCGGAGGACGATCCGGGGAGGCGAGAGCGTGACGAGCACGGGGTCGCCGTCGCCGCCGTACGCGAAGGCGTACCTGTCCCACGAGTTGACGCGGCCCGGGGTGGCGGTCGTTCTCCCGGACCCCGTCTCGAACAGGCTGAGTCGCAGCGGTTCCTCGACGGCGGCCACGGTTCCTCGTGGACCGTGCACGCGGTCGCCGAGAAGGGGATGGTCCAGACCGTCGAGCAGGACGACGGGATCGCCCGGTTCCTCCAGGCAGTGCAGAGTGAGCCGGCCGGCTGCCCCGTCGCAGAGGAGGAGACGGGTGTGTCCGTCGGCGCCCACCGCAAGACACCCGGTTCCGGTGGCGAATTCGCCCCGGCCGTCCTCCCTTCTCGTCGTGCAGGCCACCTCGGCCAAGGGCCGCAGGTCCGGCAGCGACAGCGCAGCCACACGCTCGTCGTTGCCGCAGACGACGACCTGTGACCCGTCGGCCAGGTATCCCGCGTCGAACAGCTGGGTCCACCCCGTGTCGGGGAGCGTGCGGACAAGCGTCTGATCCGCCGCGTTCCAGCACTGGAGCGTGCCCGCCGCGTCGAGAGTGACGATCTCGGGCGGACGAGCCGCCCCCGCCAGCACCGTCAGGCCGCGTACGCGGGCAGCGATCGGCAACACCGTCGACTGCGCTGGGGAGTCGATCAGCCACGCGTGGACCACCGAGTCCCGCGGGGACAGCGCGAACACCGCGCGGCGCCCGTCGGGAAGCACGACGTCCCTGATCCTCCAGCCATGACTCAGGAAGCTGACGGAGTACCCGTCCCCGGCATGCCGCCCGACCACCCGGTGCGGGGTGATCTCACGGGGCTCCACGCACAGCCGTGCCATGGACGAGGACAGCCGTTCCGCCTCCCGGGCGAGCGGGTGCTCCCCGTAGCCGCGCGCCACGAACGCGAGCAGCGCCGCCCGGTCGAGGCGGGCCGGATCCTCGTCCCCGAGCAGGTAGAGATAGCGCTCCACCGCCATGGAGAGGGTCATGCGGCGCACCGCGTGCCGTACCGCCGGGAGCAGCGTGGACGGTTCGGCCTCGAGGACGTAGGCGGCGTCCTCGATCAGGTCGTCCAGGACGCCCCCGCCGGCGGCGTGGGTCGCCAGATGCCGTCGCACATACGGATGGGCGCGGGACCAGTCACGCTCCGGCACCAGCTCCAGCAGCGTGTCGACGAAGCACTCCTGGATGTCCGCGAGGTCCCTGCCCCGCAGCGCCCGGTCCTTGACGTAGTCCGTCAGCGCCTGGTGGTAGGCCCGGAAGACCCACACCCCGTCCACCCGGACACGGGCCAGGTAGGAACCGTCCTCCTCCAGCAGCGTGTCCACGTCCGCCTCGACGAGCGCGAGACCGGACAGACGCGCCGCGACCCGGACCCAGATCTTGCGCGGCAGCCCTTCACCCTCCCCGAACACGAGGGTGGTGAGCAGAGCCGCGGTCGTCTGCTGCCGCGCTGCCGGCACCCGCTGGAGGTACGCCTCGAAGGCGCCGCCCACGTCGGACGGGAGCTGCTCCGTCCAGCCGGGCACTCCCACGTCGATGACAGGGCTGCGCAGCAGCGCGCCGGCGGTCATCCGGGCGACGAGGAAGCACCGCCCCGCCCGGCGGGCCACCTCGCCCGAGACCAGGCGCGCCACCTCCGGGCGACCCGCGTACGGAGCGCCCCGGTCACGGAGGATCTTCTCCACGTACTCGGCCGCGTCCGTGTCCTCGGTGTACGCGTCGTCGTCGAGGTCGATGACCGGTGGCCGGTCACCCAGGTGGGGGAGCAGCTCACGCCGTGAACCCACCAGGAGGCGCACGCAGTTCACCGCCGCGAGCGGGCGCAGCAGTTCCCAGGCGATGCGGCGGGCCTCCGCCTTGTCACCGCCGGGACCCGCCTCGTCGAGGGAGTCCACCACCACCCGGAAAGGCCGGTCCCGGGCGGCCAATGCGGTGAACAGGGCCACCGGAGTCGTGGCCTGGACGTCCGCGGCCGCCGCGAGCCGCCCGACCACCGTCTCCAGGGTCAGGTGGTGGGCGTTGACGGAGACGTCCGCGTGGCCCTCGCGGACGAGGCGCCCCAGCACGGCCGACTTCCCCGAGCCCGGATCGGCCGTGACGACGAGGAGGCTGCCACGGCCCTCCCCGGTGAGACGGGCCCGCGCTTCCCTCAGCGCCCGGGCCCGGCCCGTGAAGTAGTCGCCTTCGTCGTGGACGTGCTCCACGCCTCGCCCTCGCGGTTCGAAGTGCGACGCCAGGTCCGCGGCGTCGCCCAGCACCCCACCGTGGGCCGCGATCTCGGCGTACGGGTCGAACGACGGGTTGTCGAAGAATGGCGGCGGCTCGGAATGGTCGACCGAGGAGCAGGCCGCCCGTTGCGGCAGGCCCTCCGCGACGAAGGCATGGTTGACGCGATCGGCGAGGACGCTGGGGGAAAGATACCGCTGCGACGGACCGTCGCCCTGCGCGCAGGCCTTGGCGAGTTCGGCGACGAACGCGCCGTCGTCGGCGAGGTCGCGGTGGCGGGCCGAGGCGAGCAGCCAGGTGCCCGCGCCGAAGCCGTCGTTACGTCCTCGGGCGGAGACGAGGGCGTTGGTGACCGGGGCGATCTCGCCGGTGGCCGCGGCGGCGTGGCAGGAGTCCACGACGAACAGGACGCTGCGCGCGGGGCTGGTGGCGAGGATCTCGGCCAGGTTGCGCAGGGACAGGTACGAACGCGGGTTGCCCGCAGCGCTGTTCGCGCAGGCGAGGCGGTACTGGCCGGACAGCGAACGGTCGCCGTGCCCCGCGTAATACACGACCACGACGTCATCGGCCGTCAGGTCTGCGGTGCGGCACCAGTCGGCCAGGGCGTCCTCGAACTCCGCCGAGGCGGGGTCGTACGACACGGCCCTCAGGATCCGCTCGTAGCCCATGGAGGTGAACAGCTCGACCGCCCGCTCCACGTCCTCGTGGGCGCCGGGGAGCTCCGACGCCTCGCGATAGCGGCGGGTGCCGGCCGCGACGAGGTAGCGCATCGCCCGGCCGCTCACCGGGGCGAGGACAGCAGACCGGCCACCACGGCCCGACCGGTCTCCACCGCCGTCAGGTACCGCGTCGCGTCGTGCATGTGGCTGCCGTTGCACACCGGCACGTCGGTCACCCACTCGCCGAACAGCGGGCGCAGTTCGCGCACGACGGACACGATGTCCGTGCTGTCGGCGATGTTGGTCCAGAACCGCAGGCCCTTGGGCCAGACGCCCCGTCCGCCCTCGGGAGCCGGGTCCAGCCGGTTCGTCACGAGCGCGCGCATACCGAGCGGAGAGCCCAGGGTCACCAGCACGCGGACGTCCCGGTCGCCGACGAGGCCCGGGTCGCAGAGCGTCTCGTAGGCGACGACGGACCCCAGGGAGTGGGCGACCACGACCCTCGTGTCCGCGGTGATGCGCGCGGCCACCCTGCTGCGGGCGGCCTGCCGGACGGTGTCGTCCGTGAGGTACCCGGCGAGTTGCTTCAGGCTGCCGATGAGCGCACGGTCCAGCACCCCGCGCAGACAGCGCGCGCCGGTCAGCGCGTCGAGTGCGGCGCGCACCGTGTCCAGCCGCAGGGCCTGTGAGGCGGTCCAGCCGGCCGGGCCACGGGTGCCGGCCCGGTCCGGGGCGGGTACCGCGGGGTCGACGCGTGCCGCCTCGGCCCACCACGCCATGAGGAGGGCGAACTCCTCGTCCGTCTCGACATCGCCCTCGTCATAGGGAAGGTCAAGCCCTGACCGCGTGCCGCGCGGGCGGAAAAGGTCGCCGTAGAACGCGATCGCCACTTCCTCGTAGGCGGGTACCGGTCCACCCGCCAGGCGTACGCCGCCGAGGAGTTCGGGGACGACGTCGCGTGCCAGCGAATCCTCGCTCGCGTACTGCTTGCCGACGCCGTGCACGAAGACGACCTTGCTCAACTGCCCTCCCACCGTGAGGGAACCAAGGCTACGCGTCGTCGACCGGGCAGGCATCGGACAGTCGGGAAGCGGGCCGGGACACGGTGGTCCGCCGGTCCCGTCCCGACGTGCCGGCACCGCCCCGCCGGTCTGAGGACGGGGAGGCGCCGGGCGGTCGTCGCGCTGTCACCAGTTCTTGTACCGCGTCTCGCCGAGGGCGCAGAAGGTGCAGCCGGAGCCGAGGAAGTCCCGCGTGCGGCGGAACTCCTCGTCGGCGAGGTGCCAGCGCAGCCAGGCGGTGATGATGTGCTGCCCGTTGCGCGTGGCGGCGATGTGGTCGGTGCCGTCCAGGACGTTGAGCCACACCGGCACGTCGGTGTTGGTGTAGTCGCGCTCCACGTTGGAGGTCGCGAAGTCGTCGTCACCGCCGATGTACAGGGCGGGGTTGCGGAGGGAGTCCGGCCCGTTGCCGTCGAAGGAGCCGCCGGCCACGTGGACGGTGGTCTCCAGCCGCGGGTCGTCGGCCACGTCGAACGTGCCGATCGAGCCGCGGGAGTGGCCGCCGAAGGCCACCTCGGAGGTGTCGACGTCCTGGTACAGCGGGTCGGCCGGGTCCGCGTTCCGGTCCTCGATCCAGTCCAGGGCGTCCACCATGTAGGAGCCGTCGCTGGAGGAGACCTCGCTGTAGACCACGAAGCCGTGCGAGGCCCACTGGCGCAGCATGTCCTCGTAGGCGGCCGGATCGGACCCCGCGCCCGGGCCCCAGACCAGCACCGGGTGGTCCACCCCGTCCCGCCCGGCGTCCGACGGGTACACCAGCCATCCGTCGTCCCCGGGCCCGGCGGTGGTGTCGACGGTCACCGCGTACGGCCCGGGCGCGGTCACGTCGCTCACCGGCGGCAGCGATCCGCCCGGGGGATCGGTCGGGCCGCCGCTCCCGCCGCCCGCCGCCCGCACGAGGACGTCGTCGACGGTCAGGGTCTCCAGGGCGCTGCTCGCTTCCAGCGTGAACCGCAGCCGCACGGTGCGTCCGTCGGCCGACGACGGCAGCGGGAAGGACGCCGCGCCCGAGGCGGTGCGCGCCGACTCCAGCGTGGTGAACGGGCCGCCGTCGACGGAGTACGCCACGGTGAAGGACTCCCCGAGGTCGAGCCCGGAGGCGGTCCGGGTGTACGACACCGAGATGCCGCTGAAGCCCGACAGCGCGACGGGCGCCGAGGTGAGTGTCGGGTCGGACAGCAGCGATCCGCTCATCCGGGCGGCGCCCGTGGCGGCGCTGACGGAGCCGGTGGAGGTGAAGGCGCCGAGCCCGCCGGAGAAGTCCTCGCCGAACACGGAGGTCGCGGCGGAGGCGGGGGAGGAGAGGACGCCGGCGGCGCCCGCGGCCACGACGCAGGCGGTCGCCGCGGCGGACAGGCGCAGGCGGCGGAGCAGGCGGCGGGTTCGAGTCGACATGTCTGCGTTCCCTTCGTTGTGCCGGCCGCGGGCACACGTGCTCCCGGTCGCCGGAGATCGTGCGGGAAGTCGGTCCACGTCGAGTCAACCGGGCCCGTCGGAAGGCGGAATCCGTGAAATCACCGGCACCGCGGCGTCCGACACCGGTCGATTGAAATTCATTCCTCCTACAAGCGGACAGTTGTTACCATCGCGCGGTGGCGAAGCCCGAGGCTCCCGTCGTCGCGGGCCTCCCGGAGGCCGACGCACCCTCCTGAACAGAGCTGTCGCTGGTGACCGCCGGTCGCACCGACGATCGGCTTACTGACAAGGAACCCTCTTCCGTGAGTACTGACACAGGCTCGCCTCCGGCCGGGCCCGCCGCCGGCGCCGGGGCGGGCGACAAGCTCGACCGCGGCGTCCTCAAGGTCGCCGGCGTCGTCGTCATCGGCGCCATCATGTCGATCCTCGACGTCACCGTGGTCAGCGTCGCCCTGCCGACCCTGCAGCGTGAGTTCGACGCGAACTACGCCACCGTCGCCTGGACGATGACCGCCTACACCCTGGCCCTGGCCGCGGTCATCCCGATCACCGGATGGGCCGCGGACCGGTTCGGCACCCGGCGCCTGTACCTGACCTCGATCGTGCTGTTCGTCGCCGGATCGGCGCTGTGCAGTCTCGCCTGGGACATCGGCCCGCTGATCGTCTTCCGCGCGTTGCAGGGACTCGGCGGCGGCATGCTGATGCCGCTCGGCATGACCATCATGACCCGCGCCGCCGGGCCGGAGCGCGTCGGCCGCGTCATGGCCGTGCTGGGCGTGCCCATGCTGCTGGGCCCGATCGGCGGCCCGATCCTCGGCGGCTGGCTGATCGACGCGGCCAGCTGGCAGTGGATCTTCCTGATCAACGTGCCGATCGGCGCGGTCGCCCTGATCGCCGCGTGGAAGGTCCTGCCCAAGGACACCGCGCAGCCGTCGGAGCCGTTCGACGTCGTCGGCATGCTGCTGCTGTCGCCGGGTCTCGCCCTCTTCCTCTACGGCGTCTCCACCATCCCGGAGGAAGGCACCGTCGCCGCGGCCAAGGTCCTGGTGCCCGGCCTGATCGGCCTGGTGCTCGTGGTGGCGTTCGTGCTGCACGCCCTGCGCAAGGCGAACGCGCTCATCGACCTCAGCCTGTTCAAGAACCGTCACGTGACCATCGCCGTGATCACGATGACCCTGTTCTCGGTCGCCTTCATGGGCGCGATGCTGCTGTTCCCCAGCTACTTCCTCCAGGTCCGGCAGGAGGACACCCTCGACGCCGGCCTCCTGCTGGCCCCGCAGGGCCTGGGCGCGATGCTGACCATGCCCATCGGCGGACGCCTCACCGACAAGATGGGGCCCGGCAAGCTGGTGCTGGCGGGCATCGTGGTGATCAGCGCGGGCATGGGGGTCTTCACCCAGGTCGGCGCCGACACGTCCTACGTCGTGCTGCTGGGCGCCCTGTTCGTGATGGGCATGGGCATGGGCGTGACCATGATGCCGATCATGTCCGCCGCCCTGAGCACCCTCACCGACCACCAGATCGCCCGCGGCTCCACCATGATGAACATCGTGCAGCAGACCGCCGGGTCGATCGGCACGGCCGTCATGTCGGTCATCTTCACCAACCGCGTCCTCGACAGCACCGCGGCCGGCGCGTACAGCGCCGTGGTCCAGGGCAAGGTGCCCGCCGACCAGGTTCCGCCCACGCTGCTCGAACAGGGCAGGTCGGCCCTGGCCGAGGCGTTCGGCAGCACCTACACGGTCGCGCTGGTCCTGATCGTGGCGTGCCTGGTCCCGGCGCTGTTCCTGCCGCGCCGCAAGTCCGCCGCGACGGACGGGCAGGCGCCCAGCGCCTCCGTGGCCGCGATGCACTGAGCATCCCGGGGCCACCGCGGGCATCCCGGGGCCGCCGTCGTACCGCACCCCGGTACGGCGGCGGCCTCCGCCGTCGCGGGCGGTGGCCGGACGCCGCGCCCCGGCCCGTGCGCGGGGGCGGGTCCGGTGGGCTTAAATGCCAGGTCGGGGCCGCAGTCGCGGCCACAACCGATAGCCTTGGCCCAT
>NZ_JACADT010000450.1:0-4437 GCF_013421635.1 Streptomyces sp. UH6
GGTAGCCGCGGCCGGTCAGGTGGCGGCGGAAGGCGTCCCGGGCGGGGCCGATCAGCAGGTCGTCGGCGGCCGAGACGCCGCCGCCGATGACGAAGCAGGACGGGTCGAGGGCGGCCGCCAGGTTGGCGATGCCCACGCCCAGCCACTGCCCGATGTCCTGGAGCAGTTCGACGCACATGGCGTCGCCCTCGCGGGCCAGCTCGGTGATCATCGGACCGGTGATCGCGGAGATGTCGCCCTTGACGTGCTCGATGATCCCGAACGCCACCGGGGAGTCGGCGGCGGCGAGCTCACGGGCCTCGCGGACCAGGGCGTTGCCGGAGCTGTACTGCTCCCAGCAGCCGCGGTTGCCGCACGGGCAGCGGTGTCCGCCGGGGACGACCTGCATGTGGCCGAACTCGCCGGCCACCCCGAACTTGCCCCGCTTGACCCGGCCGTCCTCGAGGATGGCCCCGCCGATGCCGGTGCCGAGCGTGATCATGACCAGGTGGTCCTCGCCCTTGCCGGCGCCGAACCGCCACTCCGCCCACGCGGCGGCGTTGGCGTCGTTGTCGACCAGCACGGGCACCGAGAGCCGTTCGGCGAGCCGGTCCCGCAGCGGCTCGTTGCGCCACGACAGGTGCGGGGCGAAGAGCACCCGGTTGAGGTCGGCGTCGATCCAGCCGGCCGCGCCGATCCCGACGGCGTGCACGTCGTGCCGGTCGGAGAGGTCCAGCACCAGCTCGGCGATGGTGTCCTCGACGACCTTGGGGCTCTTGGACTTGTCCGGGGTCTCGGCCCGGAGCTTCTCCAGGATGTTGCCGTCGGCGTCCACGACGCCGGCCATCACCTTCGTGCCGCCGATGTCGATGCCGACCGTGGGGACACGGGGCGCCGACAGGTGCGAACGGCGCTCCCGGGAACCCACCGTCCGCAGGACGGGGGCACGGCGCGAGCCGATCGGGGCTCCGGCCGCCCTGGCCGGGTTCAGCGCCCGGGGCAGTGCGAGGTCGCGGTAGGTGCTCATCGCGCCGATTCTGCCTCAATCCGGTGAGCCGCCGCATGGCGGCGTCCCGGCCGGCCCCGGTGTCCCGGGCGACGCACCGTTCCCCGCGGCGCGGGGGCCGCCGCCCGCCACGCCGGTGCCGTCGTCGCGCTCACGACCGTGGCCGCCTCTCGTCCGCGTCGGCCGTCACGGGCCGGGCGGCCGCTTCCGGGCGCTCCAACTCGTGGCGCAGGTCGTCCAGCTCGTCGCCGCCCGCCATCTGCCGGGTCAGCTCGTCGAGGGTGATCCCGTCCCGGGTGTGGTGACCCGCCATGGCGCCGCGCTTGAGCAGGACGAAACGGTCGCCGACCAGGTAGGCGTGGTGCGGGTTGTGGGTGATGAACACAACAGCCAGTCCGGCGTCCCGGGCGGCCGCCACATATTTGAGGACCACACCCGACTGCTTGACGCCCAGGGCGGCGGTCGGCTCGTCGAGGACCAGCACCCGGGCGCCGAAGTACACGGCCCGGGCGATGGCCACGCACTGGCGCTCACCGCCGGAGAGGGTGCCGATGGGCTGGTCCACGTCGCGCAGGTCGATGCCCATGCGCCGCAGTTCGGCGTGGGCGGTGCGGCGCATGAACTCGACGTCCATGCGGCGCAGCGGGCCGCGGCCCTTGGTGGGTTCGGAACCGAGGAAGAAGTTCCGCCAGACCGGCATCAGCGGGACGACCGCCAGGTCCTGGTAGACGGTGGCGATGCCGCGGTCCAGGGCCGCGCGGGGGCCGGCGAGCCGGGTCTCCTCGCCGTCGATCCGGAAGGCCCCCGCGTCGTGGCCGTGCAGCCCCGAGATGATCTTGATCAGGGTGGACTTGCCCGCGCCGTTGTCGCCCAGGACGCAGGTGATCTCGCCCGCCCGGGCCTGGAGGGAGACGCCCTCCAGGGCACGGACGTTGCCGTAGTACTTGCTGACCTGCTCCAGCTCGACCAGCGGGGCGTCCCCGGCGGTCCGCTCGGCGGTCGGTTCGGTCGCCGTGGTCACTTCGTCGCCTCCGCGCGCTTGCGGACCCAGTGGTTGAGCAGGGTCGCCAGGAGCAGCATCGCTCCGAGGAAGAACTTGAACCAGTCGGGCTCCCACTCGGCGAAGACGATGCCCTTGCTGGTCATGCCGAAGATCAGCGCGCCGACCGCCGACCCGACGGCGGAGCCGTAGCCGCCGGTGATCAGACAGCCGCCGATGACCGCCGCGATGATGTAGATCAGCTCGTTGCCCACGCCCTCGCCGGACTGGACGACGTCGTAGCTGAAGAGCAGGTGCTGGCCGGAGATCCAGGCGGCCAGGGCCACGCCCATGTAGAGACCGATCTTGGTGGCGCGCACCGGCACGCCCACCGCCCGGGCCGCCGCCTCGTTGCCGCCGACGGCGAAGATCCAGTTGCCCACCCGGGTGCGCAGCAGGATCCAGGAGGCGGCAGCGATCAGCAGCAGCCACCAGAGGATAGTGATCTTGACGTTGACCCCGCCGACCGTCAGCGTGGAGGCGAAGACCGCCTTGGCCTCGGGGAAGCCCTCCATGTCGGCGATGGTCTTGGTGGAGACCGTGTCGCTGATCAGCTTGGTGAAGCCGAGGTTCATGCCGATCAGCATCAGGTAGGTGCCCAGGGTGATGATGAAGCTCGGCAGCCTGGTGCGGGTCAGCATGAACCCGTTGAACGCGCCGACGGCCAGGGTGACCAGCAGCGACACGCCGACGCCGACCCAGACGTTGGCGGTCATCTGGTAGCTGAACATCGACGACACCAGCGCCGAGGTCGTCACCAGCACGCCCGCGGAGAGGTCGAACTCGCCGCCGATCATCAGCAGTGCCACCGGGACGGCCATGATGCCGATGGTGGACGCCGCGTACAGGACGGTGCTCAGGCTCGACGCGCGCAGGAAGCTGTCGGCGGCGAAGGCGAAGAAGGCGAAGACGGCCACGGCGCCGACCACCGCGCCCAGCTCGGGTCTGCCGAGCACCCGCCGCAGGGGCGAGGTGCGCAGCACACGCTCGTCCACCGGGGCGGCCGCTGCCTGGGCTGCGGTGCTCATCGGGTTCCCCGTTCCGCGTACTCGGCGAGTTCCCCGGCCTGCTCCTCGGTGACGATCTGCGGGCCGGTCAGCACGGCCTGCCCGCCGCCGAGCACGTCGGCGTTGTACCGGTACAGCCACAGGAGGTCGACGGCCTGGTAGCCCTGGAGGTAGGGCTGCTGGTCGACGGCGAAGCCGAGGGTGCCGTCCTTCAGGCCGGCGGCGACCTTGGCGTTGAGGTCGAAGGTGTCGATCTCGGCCTCGCTGCCGGCCTCGGCCTTCGCCTTGGCCGCGGTGTCGGCGAAGGGGGCGCCCAGGGTGACGATCGCGTCGATCTTCTTGTCGGCCTCGAGCTTGGCGCCGATGGTGGACTGGACGTCGGGCATGTTGGTGCCCTCGACGTACAGGTTCTCGACCTTGCCCTCGAAGGTCTCCTTCAGGCCGTCGCACCGCTGCTCGTGGCCGACGTTGCCCTGCTCGTGCAGGATGCAGAGGGCCTTCTGCTTCCCGCGGGCGTTGAGCTCCTCGCCGACCGCCCGGCCGGCGACGGTCTCGTCCTGGCCGATGTGGGTGAGGGCGCCGAACTCCTTGGAGACCTCGGAACCGGAGTTGACCGTGATCACCGGGATACCGGCCTTCACGGCGCGGTCCACCGCGGCCTTCATCGCCTCGGGCTTGGCGAGGGTGACGATGATGCCGTCGACCTTCTTGTCCACGGCGGCGTCCACGAGCTGGGCCTGCTGCTGCGCCTCGGCGTCGTGGGAGTAGAGGAAGTTGATGTTGTCCTTGACCGCGGCCTGCTGGGCGCCGTTCTGGACGATGTCCCAGAAGGTGTCGCCGTCACCGGAGTGCGTGATCATGGCGAAGGTCCACCGCGGGGTGTTCACCGCCGCCTTCCCCTGGGCCGCCGCGGCCTTCCGGGCGTCCTCGGCGCGCTTGCCGCCGGTGCTGCTGCAGCCCGCGACCGAGACGCAGAGCGCCCCTGCCACCGCGATGCCCACCCAGGTCCGAAACCGTCCCACGAGGTGTGTCCTTCTTCCTTCTCGGTTTCCGCGGATCTTCTTCCGCGCTCCGGCGTGGGGTGACGGCCGTCCGCCGTCCCACCCGAACGCAAAATTATCGAACATCCGGATGGCGGGACGGTCGGCGGGGTGAGGCATCCGCGACACCCGGCCCGGGACGTGGAATGCGTCACTCCGGGGCGAGCAGGCGCTGATCAAGGGTCCAGCGGGTGGGCCGGACGGCGTGGTCGGCGTGTTCCACGGCACGTCCGGCCGCGTCGACGACGACGCGCCGCAGAGTGAGCAGCGGGGCTCCCTCCGCCTCGTCCAGCAGGCGGGCCTCGGACGGGGTGGCCCCTCGCGCGCCGATCCGCTGCCGGGCGCTGTGCGGGACGACGCCGGCGG
>NZ_JACADT010000451.1:0-4437 GCF_013421635.1 Streptomyces sp. UH6
GGCCCGTCGCCGTGGGGGCGCGGCACGCTCCTGGCCCGAAAGGACCAGGCCCAACCACCTGGAAGATCAGCGCACTTGGGGCGAACCGCCCGCACGGGTGACGCGTCTGGAACCGTTGAGGGGGCGTACCGCGAAAACCCTGCGGAACGGCTCCCGTGAGCGCAAAACTTGTCCGCACGACGTCACCACGGGGGGAGCGGCCATGTACAGCCGCGACACGGAAGCCGAAGCGTCCATCACAGAACGAGAGAACCCGCCCATGTGCCAGCACCAGCCGCCGTGCCCGACAGCCGACTCCGCCGACCGGGAATCCGCCCGTCTCGTGGCGCACCACCCCGAGCAGGGCTGGAGCCTCCTGTGCAACGGGGTCGTGCTGTTCGAGGACACCGGGGAGATCCTCCCCGACGGCCGCGTCATCGCCCCGCACCGGTTCACCACCGCCGTCTGAGAGAACGCCGCAGGGGCCGGCCACAGCGCCCGAGCGCTGTCACCGGCCCCGATCACCGCGCGCGGCGCGGCGGGCGGTTTACGCCGCTCAGTCGTCGTAAGCGTCCAGCGGCGGGCAGGAGCAGACCAGGTTCCGGTCGCCGAAGGCCTGGTCGATGCGCCGCACCGGCGGCCAGTACTTGTCCGTCACCGACACGCCGCCCGGGAACACGGCCGTCTCCCGCGGGTAGGCGTGCGTCCACTCACCGGCCAGCGCGCCGGCGGTGTGCGGCGCGTTGCCCAGCGGGTTGTCGTCGGCCGGCCACTCGCCCGACCCGACCTTCTCGATCTCCGCGCGGATGGCGATCATCGCCTCGACGAACCGGTCCAGCTCGGTCAGGTCCTCGGACTCGGTCGGCTCGATCATCAGGGTGCCGGCGACGGGGAACGACATCGTCGGGGCGTGGAACCCGTAGTCGATGAGGCGCTTGGCCACGTCGTCGACGCTGACGCCGGTGGCCTTGGTCAGCGGACGCAGGTCGATGATGCACTCGTGCGCCACCAGCCCGCCGGGGCCCGTGTACAGCACCGGGTAGTGCGGCTCCAGCCGCTTGGCGACGTAGTTGGCCGCCAGGACCGCCACCTGGGTGGCGCGCTTGAGGCCCTCGCCGCCCATCAGCCGGACGTACGCCCAGGAGATCGGCAGGATGCCCGCCGAGCCGAACGGGGCCGCCGAGATCGGGCCGACGCCCGTCTCGGGACCGGCGGCCGGCTGGAGCGGGTGGTTGGGCAGGTAGGGCGCGAGATGCGAGCGCACGGCCACCGGGCCGACGCCCGGGCCGCCGCCGCCGTGCGGGATGCAGAAGGTCTTGTGCAGGTTGAGGTGCGAGACGTCGCCGCCGAAGTGGCCCGGCTTGGCCAGCCCCACCAGCGCGTTCAGGTTGGCCCCGTCGACGTAGACCTGGCCGCCGGCCTCGTGGACCTGCGCGCAGATGTCGGCGACGTGCTCCTCGAAGACGCCGTGCGTCGACGGGTAGGTGATCATCAGCACCGACAGCTCGTCGCGGTGCTTCTCGATCTTCGCCCGCAGGTCCTCGACGTCGATCTCGCCGTCGTCGGCGGTCTTCACGACGACGACCTTCATGCCCGCCATGACCGCGCTGGCCGCGTTGGTGCCGTGCGCGGAGGACGGGATCAGGCAGACGGTGCGGCCCGTGTCGCCGTTGGCCCGGTGGTAGCCGCGGACCGCGAGGAGTCCGGCCAGCTCGCCCTGGGAGCCGGCGTTCGGCTGGAGCGAGACCTTGTCGTAGCCGGTGACCTCGGCGAGGCGGTCCTCCAGCTCGTGGATGAGCGACAGGTAGCCCTCGGCCTGCTCGGCCGGGGCGAAGGGGTGCAGCGCACCGAACTCGGGCCAGGTGACCGGCTCCATCTCGGTGGTCGCGTTGAGCTTCATGGTGCAGGAGCCCAGCGGGATCATGCCGCGGTCCAGCGCGTAGTCGCGGTCGGCGAGCCGGCGCAGGTAACGCAGCATGGCCGTCTCGGAGCGGTGCTGGTGGAACACCGGGTGGGTCAGGTAGGCGTCGGTGCGCAGCAGGTCCGCGGGCAGGCCGTCGGCGGCCGTGCCGTCCAGCGCCTCTATGTCGCCCTCGACGCCGAAGGCGGCCCAGACCTTCTCCAGCTGCTTGCGGCCGGTCGTCTCGTCGCAGGCGGCCGAGACGTGGTCGGCGTCGACCGGGCGGAGGTTGACCCCGAGCGCGCGGGCCGCGGCGACGACCTCGGCGGCACGCCCCTCGACCCGCGCGGTGACGGTGTCGAACCAGGCGTCGTTGACGATCTCCACGCCGCCGGCCTTCAGCCCCGCGGCGAGGACGTCGGCGTACCGGTGGGTGCGCTCGGCGATGCCCTTGAGTCCGTCGGGGCCGTGGTAGACGGCGTACATGCCGGCCATCACGGCGAGCAGGACCTGCGCGGTGCAGATGTTGCTGGTGGCCTTCTCCCGGCGGATGTGCTGCTCACGGGTCTGCAGCGCCAGGCGGTAGGCCTTGTTGCCGTCCGCGTCCTGCGAGACGCCGACCAGGCGGCCGGGCAGGTTGCGGGCGAACTGCTCGCGCACCGCCATGTAGCCGGCGTGCGGACCGCCGAAGCCCATCGGGACGCCGAACCGCTGGGTGGTGCCGACCGCGATGTCCGCGCCGAGCTCGCCGGGGGAGGTCAGCAGGGTCAGGGCCAGGAGGTCGGCGGCGACGGTGACGACCGCACCCAGCTCATGGGCCTGGTCGATCACCGGCTTGAGGTCGCGCACGGCGCCGGAGGCGCCCGGGTACTGGAGCAGCACGCCGTTGATGTCGCGCTCGGCGATCGCGGCGGGGATGCCCTGCGAGAGGTCGGCGACGACGACCTCGACGCCGGCCGGCACGGCGCGGGTCTCGATGACGGCGATGGTCTGCGGCAGCGCGTCCGCGTCGACCAGGAACAGCCCGTTCTTCTTCTTGCCGACGCGCCGGGACAGTGCCATCGCCTCGGCGGCCGCGGTGCCCTCGTCGAGCAGCGAGGCGCCGGAGGTCGGAAGACCGGTCAGGTCGGCGACCATCGTCTGGAAGTTCAGCAGCGCCTCGAGCCGCCCCTGCGAGATCTCCGGCTGGTACGGCGTGTACGCCGTGTACCAGGCCGGGTTCTCCATCACGTTGCGGAGGATCACCGGAGGCGTGAAGGTGCCGTAGTAGCCGAGGCCGATCATCGGGTCGAGGACCTGGTTGCGGTCGGCCAGCTCACGCAGCTCGGCGAGCACCTCGGCCTCGGTGCGCGCGCCCGGGAGGTCGAGGGCGTCGGCGTTCTTGATCACGTCGGGGACCGCGGCGGCGGTCAGCTCGTCGAGCGAGCCGTAGCCGACCTGCGCGAGCATCTTCGCGCGGGCGCCCTCGTCGGGGCCGATGTGGCGCTGCTCGAAGGGGATGCCCTGCTCCAGTACGGAGAGCGGGGTGCGAGGTGCGGTCATGGGCGGAGGCCTCCTGGTCTTGCGCGACCTTCAGGGGCACCACGGCGGTGGGGTGCCCGTCGGCCTCCCCCTCTGTCATCACGACCTGAGAGCTTCACCGGCCGCCCGAGGACGCCCGGCTTTCACCGTCGGTGAGAGCGGCGGACGTCCGGGGTCACCGGCGCCGCTCTGCTTTCCAGAGTGACCTCGTCCGCGCGGTACGGGGGCCTGAGAGATTCCGGGGAGGAGTTGCTCCTTCGGCGCCTCCGAACGCTCTCGGAGGACTCTCCCGCGCGGGGTCAGCAGCCACTGACCAGCCTACCAGCGAGGCCCTCGGCAAGGCCGTCGAGTGGCCGCCGCCCGGAAAGTGCACTTTGGTGGTGCCGACGGCTGTGCTGCGACCCGCGCCGCGACCAGAAGGAGGGAACGTGCAGACCGACATCGACCCCCGGAACCTGATCGGCCGCAAGGCGTACGACTGCGACGGCAACCGCATCGGCACCGTCGACGAGGTCTACCTCGACGACGCCACCGGTTCCCCCGAATGGGCGGCCGTGCGGACCGGACTCTTCGGCCGCGACGTGTTCGTCCCGCTGGAGACCAGCGAGCTGGTCGACGGCTCCCTCCGCGTCCCCTACGGCCGTGCCCACATCAAGGACGCCCCCGGCTACGGCGTCGGCCGCCACCTCTCCCCCGAACAGGAACTCTCCCTCTACCGCCACTACGGCTTCGACGTCGAACCCCCGGCTCCGCTCCCCGACCGCGACTTCGGCCGCCTGGCGGACCCGGAGGAGATCTGACCCCCGCGGCACCCCCGTCGCCGGCGAGGGGCGTCGGGGGCGCCCGGGAAGACACCCGGTGGAGCGTCCGGTGAGGGTGCGGACGCCGGGCAGCGCCCAACGCCTCCAGCCACCGCCGGAGCACACCTGTCCGGGAGCGTCCTCGGGAAAGCACGCGCCGGCACAACGTCCACAGCCGGCCTCACGGCCACGCACGGCGCCCCACCCCGGCCACGACCGGGCCGCGACCCGCGCCCC
>NZ_JACADT010000452.1:0-4431 GCF_013421635.1 Streptomyces sp. UH6
CGTCGAGGCGGCCGGCCCCTCGGGTCCGCGGTAGGCGGGCCGGTCGTGGGCGATCTTCTGCTGCTGCGGCACGGCGAGACCGAGTGGAGCGCGGCACGCCGGCACACCAGCCGCACCGACCTGCCGCTCACCCCCAGGGGCGAGGAGGAGGCGCGGGCGGTGGTTCCGCTGCTCGCCGGCCGGACGCCGCTCACCGTGCTGACCAGCCCGCGGCTGCGCGCCGTCGCCACCGCGCGGCTGGCGGGACTGTCCGGGGCGGAGACGGAGCCGGAGCTGCGGGAGTGGGAGTACGGGGCGTACGAGGGGATGATGACGGAGGAGATCCGCCGGGACCGGCCCGGCTGGAACATCTGGAGCGACGGGTGCCCGCCCTCCGCGGACGGGCACCCCGGGGAACTCCCGGAGGAGGTCGGCGCCCGGGCGGACCGGGTGCTGGCCCGCATCGAGCCGCTGCTGCGGGCCGACCGGGGTGACGTCCTGCTGGTGGCCCACGGTCACTACCTGCGCGTCCTGACGGCCCGCCGGCTCGGCCTGCCGCCCGGGGACGGACGGCTGTTCCAGATCTTCACCGGCACCGTCAGCCGTCTGTCCGCCGAGCACGGCCGCCCGGTGGTCTCGGTGTGGAACGCCCGGCCCGGTGGCACGGAACTCTAGGCGGGAGGACCGCCACCGCCACGGACCGGACGCCCGGCCGTCACCCCTGGGCGCCCTTCGGGATGCCGTACACCCGCTCCACGCGCAGCCGCAGCACCAGTCTCCGGTCGCGCACCATGGCCGCGCGGTAGTCGTCCCAGTCGGGGTGCTCGCCGTTGACGTCGCGGTAGAGGCGTATCAGCTCCTCCACCGTCCCGTCCCGCGGGTCCCGGGCCACCGGGGTCAGCTCGGCGGTGCCGTCGGCGACCGTGTAGGCCCAGCGGTCGGCGCTGGTCACGTGGTAGGAGGCACGGGGATCGCGGCGCAGGTTGCGGGTCTTGGCCCGGTCGTCCGTGACGGAGATCCGGAGCAGGCGTTCCTCCGGGTAGTAGGCGTGGTTGACGTTGGACAGCTGCGGCCGCCCGTCGGACCTGAGAGTCGCCAGCACTCCGCCGTCGGCCTCGGAGAGCAGGGCGAGCAGGGCTTCTTCGCTCATACCCGCCGAACGTCCCCATCGGCCGGCGTGTTCCCCGTGCGGCCCGATCAGGTCTGAGATTGCGCCGGACGGGGTATCCCGGTTCAGCTTGCGGAAGGTACACGGAAGGCCAGGAGCATGACGGCGACCGCGAGGACGGTGTTGCGCCAGGAGATCGACCCGGACGAGGCGGGGCTCGATCCGCGGCGGCTGGAGGAGCTGGACCGGCTGCTGGCCCGGCACGTCGAGACCGGGAGCCTGCCGGGCTACCTGCTGTCGGTGGCGCGGGCCGGCCGGGTGGCGCGGCTGACCGTCTGCGGCAGCCGGGACCTCGCCGCGGGTCTGCCGGTGGAGCCGGACACCCTCTGGCGGATCTACTCGATGACCAAGCCGGTCACCTCGGTGGCGGCGATGGTGCTGGTCGAACAGGGCCTGCTCTCGCTGGACGACCCGCTCGAGCGCCACCTGCCGGCCTTCGCCGCCCCCCGCGTACACGTGGCGGGCGAGGGCCCGGGCATGCGGACCCGGCCGGCCGACGGGCCCGTCCTGATCCGGCACCTGCTCTCCCACACGGCAGGCCTGACCTTCGCCTTCCACCACGCCCATCCGGTGGACGCCCTCTACCGGGAGGCGGGCCTGCACGCCTCGGTGCTGCCGGGCGGCGACCTGGCCGAGACCTGCGACGCGTACGCCCGGCTTCCGCTCCAGTTCGAACCGGGAAGCGGGTGGAACTACTCCGTGGCCACCAACGTGCTGGGCCGGGTGATCGAGGTGGTCTCGGGTCTCCCGCTGGACGTCTTCGTGACCGAGCGGGTCCTGCGGCCGCTGCGGATGCACGACAGCGGGTTCCGGATCGACGGGGAACAGGCCGGGCGGCTGGCCGAACTCTACGGCGACGGCGACGACGGCCTGCTCGAGGTCCTGCCCGGGACCCCGGTGCGGGAGCGGCCTCGGTTCGTGTCCGGCAGCGGGGGGCTGGTGGCGAGCGCGGGCGACTACCACCGCTTCATGGAGATGCTCCGGCGCCGCGGCGAACTGGACGGCGTACGGCTGCTGCGGCCCGCGACGGTGGAGCTGATGACCCGCAGTCACCTGCCGGACGGCGCGGACATCAGGAGCTTCGGAGCGCCGGTCCACGACGAGCCCGCCAACGCCGGGGTGGGCTTCGGGCTGGGGTTCTCCGTGGTCGTGGACCCCTCGCGCGCGCAGTCGCCGTCCTCGCGCGGGACCTTCGGCTGGAAGGGCGTGGCGACCACGCTCTTCGAGGTGGACCCGGTGCACGATCTGACCGTGCAGTTCATGACGCAGGTGCGGCCCCGGCGGTCGCGGATGCTGTTCCCGGAGATCCGGCGGCTGGTCCACGCGTCGGTCGTGGACTGACGGCGGTCCGGGCGAGCCGCGCGGGCCGCTGCCGCCCGGTCGTGGTCCCGCATCAACCGATCGGACGATGCGCCCTCGCACCGGACGGACGATACGCCTTCGCACCGATCGGACGACGCGCCCTCGCACCGGACGGACGATACGCCTTCGCACCGATCGGACGACGCGCCCTCGCACCGGACGGGCGATGCGGCTTCGCGCCGGACGGGCGATGCGGCTTCGCGCCGGACGGGCGATGCGGCGTGCGGCGCCCGCGGGGGACGCTTCCCCCATGGCGACGACGAACCCGAGGAACACGACGGCACCCACGACTTCCCGCCGGGCGGCGGTCGTCGAGGTCGAGGGACTGCGCAAGGCCTACGGCGGCCGGACCGTCGTGGACGGTGTCTCCTTCACCGTCGAGGAGGGCGAGATCTTCGGCATCCTCGGCCCCAACGGCGCGGGCAAGACCACCACCGTCGAGTGCGTCGAGGGCCTGCGGTCCCCCGACGCCGGCCGGATCCGGGTGGCGGGGCTGGACCCGGCCGCCGACCACGAGAAGGTCACCCACCTCCTCGGCGCGCAGCTCCAGGAGAGCGAGCTGCAGCCCAAACTCACCGTCCGCGAGGCGCTGGAGCTGTACGCCGCCCTGTACCCCGCCCCCGCCGACGGCTACGAGCTGGCCGGGCGGCTGGGCCTGACCGACCAGCTGGACACCCGGTTCGGCAAGCTGAGCGGCGGCCAGAAGCAGCGCCTGTTCATCGCGCTCGCCCTGATCGGCAACCCGCGGATCGTGGTGCTCGACGAGCTGACCACCGGCCTGGATCCGCGGGCCCGCCGTGACACCTGGGACCTGATCGACGACGTCCGCGCCCGGGGCGTGACCGTCCTGCTGGTCACCCACTTCATGGAGGAGGCGCAGCGGCTGTGCGACCGGATCGCCATCGTCGACGGCGGCCGGATCACCGCGCTGGACACCCCGCAGGGACTGATCGGCAGGGCCGCCGGCGCCACCCACATCTCCTTCACCCCGTCCGAGCCGCTGGACGACGCCGAACTGGCCGCCCTGCCGGGGCTCGCGTCCAGGGAGGACAAGGACGGCCGGCTCACCCTGGCCGGCACCGACGACACCGTGAACGCGGTCGTCCAGCTGCTCGTCCGGCGGCGCGTCACCGCCCACCAGTTGCGCGTCACCGACGCCACGCTGGACGACGCCTTCCTCGATCTCACCACCACCTGACGGAGGCCCACCCCATGTCCGCGACCCCCACTCCCGCCCCGGCCGTCCCCTCGGCCTCGGGCGGCTCCGCAGCGGCCCGCCGTCCGCACCGGGCGGTGCTGCGGGCCGAGACCCGCCTCTTCCTCCGGGAACCCGGCAACTTCTTCTGGATCGCGGTCTTCCCGCCCGGCCTGCTGGCGCTCCTCGGGCTGATCCCGACCTTCCGCGAACCCGACCCGAACCTCGGGGGCGTCCGGCTGATCGAGACCTACGTGCCGGTGACCGTGCTGGTCGCGCTGATCGTGTCCGGCGTCCAGGCGTTGCCGCCGGTGATCACCGGCTACCGGGAGCGCGGCATCCTGCGCCGTATGTCCGCGACGCCGGTGCGCCCCTCGGCGTTGCTGGCCGCGCAGATGGGTCTGCACGGCGCGGCCGCCCTGGTGTCGGTCCTGCTGTCGCTGGCGGTCGGCCGGATCGCCTGCGGCGTCGGGCTGCCGGAGCAGGTGGCCGGATACCTGCTGGCTCTGCTGCTGGCGGCCGCCGCCGCGCTCGCCATGGGCGCCCTGGTGGCCGCGTTCTCCCCGACCGCGAAGGTCGCCACGGCGGTCGGCTCGGTCGTGTTCCTGCCGATGATGTTCGCCGCCGGCGTCTGGCTGCCGGTGCAGGCCATGCCGGACGCGCTGGCCACCGCCGTGGGCTTCGTCCCCTTCGGCGCGGCGGCCGAGGCCCTCGGCCAGGCGGCCGC
>NZ_JACADT010000453.1:0-4415 GCF_013421635.1 Streptomyces sp. UH6
TCGGGGCCGTCCTGGTGCTGGGCAACGCGGACGAGGGCCCGGCCAGGGCCTCGTCGTCCGGTGAACGCGGCGGGCCCGGGGAGGACGGCGCGCCGGGTGAGGAGGACGCGCCGGAGAACCCCGAGGAGATCACCGAGGGGCCGGTGGCGGACCCGGCCAACGGCATCAGCCTTCCGCTGCCGGACGGCTGGACGGGTTCCTCGCACGAGGCGGGGGCGCAGATCGGCGTCGACGAGACGTACCCGTGCCCGGGCAACCCGGCCGAGAACTGCACGCCGGGCGGCGCCTACTCGCTGGCTGCGGAAGGGCTGGGGCTGCACGGTCCCGCCGAGGCGGTGGCCCGTGCGGACATCGCCGCCAACGTGGAGGACTCCTACGGCGGGGACACGTACGGCTCCATCACCTCGCACAAGGAACTGGAGGCCGGTCCGGTGACGGTGGCCGGGCAGAAGGGCTACCGGGTCCGCTGGTCGGCGGTGACCGAGGAGGGACCGGACGGGATCGTGGAGTCCCTGGCGTTCCCCTCGCCCGCCGACCCGAAGCGGATGGTCGTGGTCCGGTTCGGTGTGGACAAGGGCGAGGACCTGTCGGTGATCGGGAAGATCACCGAAGGCATCGAGAAGTCCGAGCTGGGCGCCGCGCCGGGGTCCGGCAAGGAGGTCTGAGCGACGGCACGGAGGCCGGTTCCGCCCCCTGGGGTGCGGAACCGGCCTTTTTCGCGGGCCTTCGCGCGCGTTCGCGGGTGATCGCGGGTGATCGCGTGCGCCCGGGCGGACGGCTCGGCAGGTGCGGCGGACACCGCGGGGACGGCAGGCGCGGGGAGCGCTGAACCGCCCGGTCATCGGAGCCGTGTTCCCGGGTGGGGCGGACCCCCCGATGACCGCCCCCACGAAGTGTCAACAATTTCGTCAGCCAAGCCATTGACCTCGACCGTGGCGGGATCTACCGTCACGCAGCAAGCGTGCCCCCACCGCGCGGCGGAACCCGGTTGCGCCGCTCCGCGCCCACCTCCCCTCCTTCGTTCTCCCGCACAGGAGTAGCCATGCGTCGCCTGCTCGCCGGAATAGCCACCGGCGCCCTCCTGCTCACCGCGACGGCCTGTGGCTCGTCCGACGATCCGTCGGACAAGAGCTCGTCGTCCGGCGGTGTCACCACCGTCAAGGTCGGCGTCATCCCGATCGTCGACGTCGCGCCCCTCCATCTCGGCCAGGAGAAGGGCATCTTCGGCAAGCACGGGCTGAAGCTGGAGATGACCCCCGCCCAGGGCGGCGCCGCGATCGTGCCCGGAGTGGTCAGCAACCAGTTCCAGTTCGGCTTCTCCAACATGGCGTCGCTGATGATCGCCCAGTCCAACGGCGTGCCCGTCCAGGCCGTCGTCAACGGCGTCGCCACCACCGGCGAGAAGGGCAAGGACTTCGGCGGGCTGGTGGTCAAGGGCGACAGCGGCATCACGTCGGCCAAGGACCTGGAGGGCAGGAAGGTCGCGGTCAACACCCTGAAGAACATCAACGACACCACCGTGCGCGAGTCGGTGCGCGAGGCGGGCGGCGACCCGTCCAAGGTGACGTTCGTCGAGATCGCCTTCGACCAGATGCCGGCCGCCCTGGACTCGGGCGAGATCGACGGCGCCATGGCCGTGGAGCCCGCGCTGACCACCGCGAAGAGCCAGGGCGCGGTGGAGGTGGCCTCCTCCTACGTCGACGTGTCGGACAAGCTGACCGTCGCCATGTACTTCACCTCGGCGCAGTACGCGCAGCAGAACCCCGAAGTGGTCGAGAAGTTCGAGGCGGCCACCAAGGAGGCCCTGGCCTACGCGGACGGCCACCCCGACGAGGTGCGCGAGATCCTGACCACCTACACCAAGATCCCCGCCGACCTGCTGCCCCGGCTGACGCTGCCCAAGTGGCCGGCCGAGGTGGACCGCGGCTCGATCGAGACGCTCCGCGACCTCGGCGAGAAGGACGGGCTGTACACCAGGACCCCGGACCTGGACGCGCTGCTGCCGTGAAGCACCTGAACCTTGCCCTGGGCGCGGCCGGGCTCGCGGTCTTCCTCGCCGCCGGCGAGGCGGTGCCGCGACTCGGCCTCGTCAAGGAGGCGTACTTCCCCCCGGTGAGCACGATCGCCGGAGCCCTCGCGCGGGAGGTCTCGGACCCCGCCTTCTGGACCGCGCTCGGCGACACCCTGACGGGCTGGGCCGTCGGCCTGGCCCTGGCGGTGGCCGGCGGGCTGCTGGCGGGCGTCCTCCTCTCGGTGGTGCCCCACCTGCGGGAGGCCACCGCCTCGACCGTCGAGTTCCTCCGGCCGATCCCCTCGGTCGCCCTGATCCCGCTGGCCGTGCTGCTCTACGGGACCGACCTGCGGTCGGTGCTGCTGCTGGTGGTGTACGCCGCCTTCTGGCAGATCCTGATCCAGGTCCTCTACGGCATCCAGGACGTCGACCCGGTGGCCGAGGCGACCGCCCGCAGTTACGGGCTGGGCACCCTCGCCCGGGTGCGGTACGTGCTGTGGCCGACCGCGCTGCCCTATGTGATGACCGGGGTGCGGCTGGCCGCGGCGGTGGCGCTGATCCTCTCGGTCACCGCCGAACTCGTCATCGGCGCGCCGGGCCTGGGCGCCCGGATCGCCGTCGCCCAGACCTCTCAGGCGGTGCCGGAGATGTACGCGCTGATCGTGGTGACCGGCCTGCTGGGCCTGCTGATCAATGTGGGCGCGCGCACGGTGGAGCGCCGTGCGCTGGCCTGGCACCAGTCCGTGCGCGGGGAGGTGGCGGTATGACCGGGCCGTTCCGCGTCCTGCGGCGCCTGCTCCTCGTCGTCGCGCTGCCGGCCGTGCTGCTCACGGTCTGGTGGTTCGCCTCGGCCGGCAGCACCGACGTGTACTGGCCGCCGCTGGAGACCGTCGTGGCCGCCTTCCCCGAGGTGTGGGACGGCGACCGGATCCGGGCCGACCTGCTGCCCAGCCTCTGGCGGCTGCTGTCCGGATACGCGCTCGCCGCCGTGGTGGGCGTGGCGCTGGGCACCCTGATCGGCTCGTACCGGAAGGTGCGCGCCTTCTGCGAGCCGGTGCTGGAGTTCCTGCGCGCGGTGCCACCGCCGGTGCTGGTACCGGTGATCATGCTCTTCGCCGGGATCGGCGACGGGATGAAGATCGTGGTGATCGCGGTGGGCTGCGTGTGGCCCGTCCTGCTCAACACGGTCGAGGGGGTGCGCGCGGTGGACCCGGTGATGACCGAGACCGCCCGCTGCTACGGCGTCGGCGGCGCGGCCCGGCTGCGCCACCTGGTGCTGCCGTCGGCGAGCCCGCAGATCTTCGCGGGCCTGCGGCAGTCGCTGTCGATCGGCATCATCCTGATGGTGATCAGCGAGATGTTCGCCGCGAGCAACGGACTGGGCTTCGCCATCGTCCAGTTCCAGCGCGGGTTCGCGATCCCCGGCATGTGGACCGGCATCCTGGTCCTCGGCCTGCTCGGTTTCCTTCTCTCCGTCGTCTTCCAGCTGGTCGAGCGGCGGGTGCTGTCCTGGTACCACGGACTGCGCAACTCCTCCCGGCGGTCGCCGTGACCGGTGCGGTGAACGACACGACTGCGAAAGGGCGTTCCATGCTCGACGTGCGCGGGCTGCGCAAGGTCTACGAGGGGTCCGGGCGCACGGTGGAGGCCGTGCGCGACCTGACCTTCTCGGTGGCCGCCGGTGAACTCGTCTGCCTGGTGGGGCCGTCGGGCTGCGGCAAGACGACCCTGCTGAAGTGCATGAGCGGCCTGCTCGCTCCCACCGGCGGCGAGGTCCTGCTGGAGGGCCGCCGGGTGACCGGTCCGCCACCCGGCATGGCCTTCGTCTTCCAGGAGTACGGCCGCAGCCTCTTCCCCTGGATGCGGGTCGGCCAGAACGTGGAACTGCCGCTGAAACAGAAGGGGATGGCCAAGGAGCGGCGCCGGGCGCTGGTGGCCGACGCACTGGAGTCGGTCGGTCTGGCGGACGCGGCGAAGGCCTACCCGTGGCAGCTGTCCGGCGGCATGCAGCAGCGCGTGGCGATCGCCAGGGCGCTGGCCTACGAGCCGCAGGTGCTGCTGATGGACGAGCCGTTCGCGGCGGTCGACGCGCAGACCAGGGCCGACCTCGAGGACCTGGTGCGCCGGCTGTGGCGCGAGCGCGGGATCACCGTCCTGTTCGTCACCCACGACATCGACGAGGCGGTGTACCTGGGCGAGCGGGTGGTCGTGCTGTCGGCCTCTCCGACCGTGGTCCAGGAGGAGCTGGTCGTCGATCTCCCCGTGGAGCGCGACCAGTTGCACACGAGGGTGCAGCCGAGGTTCGCCGAGCTGCGGACCCGGGTCTACGAGCAGATCCAGGCAGCGAAGCGGGGATCGGCGTCCGCGGCGCCCGGGGCGCCGGGGACGGGCGTGGGGAAGGAGT
>NZ_JACADT010000454.1:0-4421 GCF_013421635.1 Streptomyces sp. UH6
AGTACCCGGACGACGGCGGCCTGCGGGCCTTCCTCGCCATGGCTCTCCACAACACCGGGGAGCACCACGAGGCGATGGCCCTGCTGCTCCGGCTCCTCGCCGCCACCAGTGACGACCCCGGCGTGCGTGCCTACCGGCGGGCGCTCGAGTTCTACGCGGGGGACCTCGACGCGACGGTGTGAGCCCTCCGGGCTGCCCGGGCCGGTCCGTCCGACCGGGCCGGTCCGTCCGCCCTGCCCGGCCCGCTCCGGTCCGGGCCCCCCGCGCCGGAGCCGCCGCCCTTCGTCCCGGCGCCGGTCCTGCTTGGATGTGCACATGACCGACGCCCGGAACGCCCCCGCCCGTTTCAAGGACCTCTGCCTGGACGCCGTGGACCATCAGGCGCTCGCCGACTGGTGGTGCGCGGCGCTCGGCTACGTGCGGCACGGGTCGCCGGACGGTGCGGAGCCCGACCCGCGGTGGCCGGTCCCGATCGTCGACCCGGCCGGGGCGGGCCCGCTGATCTGGGTGAACCGTGTCCCGGAGCCGAAGACGGTGAAGAACCGCATGCACCTCGACGTCTCCGGCGACCCCGTGCGCCTGATCGCCCTCGGCGCGACGCTGCTGCGCCGCCCGGACGAGGACGTCCACTGGCACGTCCTCGCCGACCCGGAGGGCAACGAGTTCTGCGTCTTCACCCCCGACGAGTGAGGAGCCCGGTCTCCCGGGCCTCCTCCCGCGGGCGGCCGGGGCTCAGCGGCGGCGTCCGAGAGCCTTGGCGCGTCCGTGGGACCAGCCGGCCAGGAGCGCTCCGGCCACCGTGGCCACGGCGTGGACGGTGAGCGCGGCGGCGAAGCCACCGGGGAGGTCGCTCAGCAGGCCGAGGTCCTGGTGATCCAGCAGCAGCCGGACCAGCCCCTGGCCGGCGACGGCGAGCAGGATCATGCCGGCGACTTGCAGCAGGTCGTACTTCACGGACCGCTTCTCCTACGGGTCGGGGTGGCCTCTTGTTGCGTCGCGTGCGTTACGGACGTATCCATGGGACCGCGTCCCTCTCCCCGCCGAACAGCCCTTTCGTCACACATTCCGATCTCCGGAGGATGCCCGCGTGCGTGACGTAATCCAGCGTTCCTGCCGGGTGTGCGGCGCACCGGTGGCGGCGACCGGGCGCGGGCGGCCCCCGCTGTACTGCTCGCGGAGTTGTCAGGCGCGGGCCTACCGGCGCCGCAGGCTCGCGGCGGCGGAAGCGGTCGCGGCTCCGGGCGCGGGGGAGACCGGCGACCGGTCCGCCAAGCGGCGGCGCGTCGCCGAGGCGGTGTGGCGCATCGCGGCGGAGCACGGGTTGGAGGCGGCGACCATGCGCAGGATCGCCGGCACGGCGGGGATGTCGCTGCGGATGGTGCAGTACCAGTACGCCTCCAAGCAGGACCTGCTGCTCGACGCGCTGCGCAGGCTGCACGCGGAGAACGAACGGCAGGCCAGGCGGCGGATTCCGGCGGACACCACGGATCCCCGGTCCCTGCTGAGCGCCGTGCTGCACGAGTTCCTTCCCGTGGACGGCCAACGCGTCCTGTCGCTCAGGGTGTTGAACGCCTACTACGCGCGCAGCCTCACCGATGCCGCTCTCGCGGCGGTCTTCCTGCCGGACCAGCACCCGTTGGAGGAGCTGGTCGCCTCCCTCCTGGAGGCGGCTCGGTCCGCCGGCCACCTGGCGCCCGGCGTGGACCCGGCCCACGAGGCCGATCTGCTGGTGGCCGGCGCCACCGGCCTCGGCATGGACGTGCTGCACGGCCGCCGCCGCCTCGCCGACGCCCGTGCGGTGCTGGAGTACCACCTGGCCCGTCTCCTGGACTGACGGGCGGCCAAACCCACCCGCCCCGGCCCACCGGGCCCACCCGCCCCACCGGGCCCACCGGGCCCACCGGGCCCACCGGCCGAAAAACCGGTGGCACGCCCTGCCGGACGCGGGTACCTTCTCGCCCATGGGATCTCTGTGACAGCCCCCGTACCGCCCCGGCGTTGAGCTCGGCTCCGCCGTGGACCGGTGCTGCCCGCCTCCACCTTCCGTACTTCCCGTCTCGGCATGCCGAGAGGCGAGGGGCTGCTCATGCGCGCGTCACTCACATCCCAGCTTTCCCTGCACGGTGTCACCAAGCGGTACGACGACCGCACCGTGCTCGAACAGGTCTCGCTCTCCCTCGCCCCCGGCGAGAAGGCGGGAGTCGTCGGCGACAACGGGGCCGGCAAGTCCACCCTGCTGCGTCTTCTGGCGGGCGCGGAGCGCCCGGACTCCGGGGAGGTCACGGTCGTCGCCCCGGGCGGCGTCGGGTACCTCCCGCAGCACCTCGCGCTGCCGCCCGGGGCGACCGTCCAGGACGCGGTCGACCTGGCGCTCGGCGAACTCCGGTCCATGGAAGCCCTGTTGCGGCAGATGGAGGGCGCACTGGCCGATCTGCCGCCCGGCCCCGCCCTGGACACCGCGCTGGCCTCCTACGCCGCGCTCAGGGCCCGGTACGAGGCGCGCGAGGGTTACGGCGCCGACGTGCGGGTGGACGTGGCGCTGAGCGACCTCGGGCTGCCCGGACTGGACCGGTCGCGTCCGCTGGACACCCTGTCCGGCGGGGAGCGGTCGCGGCTGGCGCTGGCCGCCACGCTGGCGTCGCAGCCGGAGCTCCTGCTGCTCGACGAGCCGACCAACGACCTGGACGACCGGGCCGTGGCCCGCCTGGAGGAGCGGCTGCGCCGCCATCCCGGCACGGTGGTGGCGGTCACCCACGACCGGGTCTTCCTGGAGCGGCTGACCTCGACCGTGCTGGAGGTGGAGGAGGGCCGGGTCACCCGCCACGGCCACGGGTACGCCGGCTACCTGACCGCCAAGGCGGCCGAGCGCCGTCGGCGACAGTTGCGTCACGACGAGTGGCGGGAGGAACTGGCCCGTTCGCGGCGGCTGGCCGAGACGGGCGCGGCCCGGCTGGAGGCGATCCCGAGGCGGATGGAGAAGGCCATCTTCGGCGCGGCCGCCTTCCGCGCCCGGGGCCGCTCCCACGGGGCGATGGGCCGGATCCGCAACGCCAAGGAACGGATGGAGCGGCTCACCGCCTCGCCGGTGGCTCCGCCCCCGGACCCGTTGTCCTTCCGCGCGGCCCTCGTCACGGCGGCCGGAGCGGAGGCAGGTTCCCGGCCTGCCGCCGAACTGTCCGAGGTGGCGGTGGGCTCGCGCCTGCGCGTCCCGGAGCTGCGGCTCGACACGGGCGGGCGGATGCTGGTCACCGGGCCCAACGGCGCGGGCAAGAGCACCCTGCTGCGGGTGCTCGCCGGTGAGCTGACGCCGGACTCGGGCACCGTGCTGACGCCCGGGAGGGTCGGACACCTGCGGCAGGAGGAGACTCCGTGGCCCCGCTCCGCCACCGTCCTGGAGGCCTTCGCGGACGGACGGCCGGGCGACCGGGACGAGCACGCCGACCGGCTGTTGTCGCTCGGTCTCTTCGAGCCCTCCTCGCTGCGGCTGCGCGTGGGGGAACTGTCCTACGGGCAGCGGCGGCGGATCGAGCTGGCCCGGCTGGTCGTGGAGCCGTTCGACCTGCTGCTGCTGGACGAGCCCACCAACCACCTCTCCCCCGCCCTGGTGGAGGAGTTGGAGACCGCTCTGGCGGACTACGCCGGAGCGGTCGTCCTGGTGACCCACGACCGGCGCATGCGGGAGCGGTTCACCGGCACGCGGCTGGAGCTGGACGGGGGTGAGGTGTGCTCGCTCAGGCGCCCCACGACGTGTCGATGACGCAGAACCGGTTGCCGTCCGGGTCCTCCAGCACCACGAAGTCGGCGTCCTCGGGGTAGAGGTCCCAGTCGGCCCGCCGGGCGCCGAGGACCAGCAGCCGCTCGATCTGGGCGGCCTGGTCCGCGGCGTCGTCGGCGTAGAGGTCGAGGTGGACCCGGGGGTGCCGCTGGACCGGCGTCCCGCTGAGCATCAGCGCGAGCTGGGGCCCGGCGGTGCCCTCGGCGGGCACCAGCACCGCCCAGCGGTCCTCGGGTTCCTCCCGTGGCACGTAGCCCAGCGCCTCCGTCCAGAAGGCCAGGGCCCGTTCCATGTCGTCGACGCCCAGCACGAGCGATCCGATCTTCAGCATGGGCCCCATTCTTCACACCGTCACGCCCGCCGTCTCCCGGACGGGCCGGGCCGCCGCGGCGACGGACAGCAGGTCCACCTCCCGGCCGTAACGGGCGACCAGGTGGAGGCCCACGGGATCGCCGGCCGCCGTCAGTCCCGCCGGGACGCTGAGGGCGGGATGGCCGGTGATGTTGAAAGCCCAGGTCAGGGCGACGCTCATCACCTCGCCGGGGCCCTGGTGCCCGTGCGGCGGGTTCGGGGTGGTGGGCGTGGCCAGCAGGTCGTGCCCGGCGAAGAGGGCGTCCACGGCGCGGGTCAGCGCGCGGCGGGTCAG
>NZ_JACADT010000455.1:0-4402 GCF_013421635.1 Streptomyces sp. UH6
CGGCGCCCGGGTCGGCCGGCACGTACCGCACCGGCACGGGCCGCGTTCCCGGCCGCCGGTAGGACCGCCGGAAGTCCGACTCGGCGGGGGTGAGCACCGGCGGCTCACCCCGGAACCGCCCGTGGGGGAGCTGCGGGAGGTCCTCCTCCGGCGTCCCCCGCAGCCCGAGGAGTTCCTCGACGCGGTCGTAGGCGCCGGCGAGATCCTCGTAGCGGACCGGCCAGCGCAGCGAGGCCCCGTCGACGTCGCCGGCCTCCGTCTCGAACCGGGACAGACGCAGCGCCGACCCGCCCCAGACCAGTGACCGGCCGCCGACCTGCATGCCCCGGATCCAGGTGTAGGACCGGTCGGGCGGCGTCTCGTAGGCGTGCTCCACGTCGTCGACGAAGAGGTGCGGCCCACGCGGCCGGAAATGGAAGTGGCCGCTCTGGACGGGCTGGCGGGGCCAGGAGGCGCCGTCGTCGCCCGCCGCGGCCGCGGCGTACGAGACGGCGCGGTCCGGTATCTCCTCGGCCCGGCGCGGGGGACCGGCCTCGAGGACCAGGGTCCTCACCCCTGCCTCCGTCAGCTCCTTCGCGGCCCAGGAACCGGCGAACCCGGAGCCGACGACGACGGCGTCGTACCCCTCACCCGATGCGGCCTCGATGTCGTTCACGGTCCAGCTGCTCCCGTCGGTGGGTGTCGGGGGTCAGGCGAGCGGTGCGCGTCGCCCGCGGACGGAGTGCCTCGGGCGCGCGGTCACGCCGGATCGCCGGGATGCGAGGGCAGCCAGCGGATCGGGCCGGCGATGCCCGTGTGGTGCGGCGTGACCAGTCCGTCGTGGAAGCGCGACGCCGGGATCACCCGGAAGTCGAAGCTGACCCGGGTCCGCAGCGAGACGTTGCGCTGGTTGCCGTGCTTGAGGTTCGCGCTGTCGAAGGCGAGCATCTGGCCGTAGCGCATGGGGTGCGCGCGGAAGTCCTCGGCGCCCTCGCTCGACTCGACCCACAGGCTGTTCTCGGCCGTGATGTCCGTCAGCGGCACCCAGAACGTGATCTCGCAGTCGTTGTGGCCGCCGCTGCGGTCGCGGTGGAAGCTGCCGACCCCGTGGCGGCCGGGCAGCTGGATGCGCCAGTTCGGCACGTGCTGGTAGCGGACCTCCTCACCGACCAGCTCGGTGATCACCGACCGGACGAACTCCCGGTACAGCACGGAGATCGTCTCGATGCCGTAGAGCTTCTGGTGCATCGCGGAGGCCTGGTCGCCGAAGCCCGGCTGCTCCTCGCCCTCGGGGGCGTGGACGTCGTGCCAGTGGGCGAGGTCCGCCACGCCGGTGGCCGCGCGGGTCGCGCCCGCGAAGTCGAACCGCCGCGTGTCGTAGGGGATGATCAGCTTGTTGAGCACGAGTCTCCTCCGTGGTCGCTGTCGGGAGCAATCGTGAAGCGGGGCTCGAAACCGATGAGGTGGCTCAGCTGGAGGTCGACGCCGCCGATGTTGCTGAAGTCCTCACCGTGGAAGAGGCTCTTGCGGACGAACGCCGCGGTCTTGCCCCGGTAGCGCGAGCGGGCCAGCAGGACGGCCAGCGTGGCCAGGTACCGCGGCGTGCCCCTGCGGTGCAGGGCGGTGAAGGACCGGCGCAGCCCGGTGATCATCTCGTCGGCGGCGGCCCGGTCGGGCGGGACGTCCAGGTCGCGCATGCGCAGCCGGTCGAGGAAGGCCCGCTGGACGGCGGTCGGTTCCAGGTCGGCGGCGTCCTGGGTCTCCCCGTGGACGAGCCCCAGCAGGAGTTCGTCGTGACCGGCGTAGAACTGGTGGCCCTTCCCGGCGGGCGGGAAGGCCCCGGAGACGAGCAGGTCGGCCGCGTGGGCGACGTCGACGTCGCCCAGCCGGGCCGCGAGGTGGGTGGTGAAGTCGGTGTCCTCGCGCAGGGCGGTGGGCAGCAGCGACTCCGACGGCAGCAGTTCGGAGGCGGCCGCGTGGGTGGAGGCCAGCACCGGCGTCCCGATGTACGAGGCCTCCACCAGGACCCGTCCGAAGGTCTCCAGGGAGGAGGTGCTGGGGAAGAACAGCACGTCCATCTCCTGGTAGTCCCGCCACAGCCGGGCCCGGTCCACCGGCGGGCGCCAGCTGTAGCCCGCCGGCGGAGGCGGTGCGTCCGGGTCGGGCCGGCCGCTCCGCGGGTCCTCGCCGATCGCCACCGTCTCGAACGCCCCGGGGGCGCGCCGGGCGAGTTCCCGCTGGAGGGCCACCGCCTGGGCGTGGTTCTTGTCGTCGGTGAGCCGCCCGACGAAGCCGACGCGGGTGGGGCCGCCGCTGCCCGAACCGGTCCAGGACCCGGCCAGCTCGCCGGGGAACCAGCGCAGGAGCGGGTAGCAGACGGCCTGCCGGGAGGCGGCCAGTTGCGGGAACAGCTCGGTGTAGAGCGCCAGTGAGTAGCGCGAGGAGTGGTAGAGCACGTCGTCGGGGCGCAGGTAGGGAGCCGAGAGCGCCTCCTGCTGGAGATAGCCGTTCCACAGCGCGGTGCGCGCGTCCCGGACGATCCTGAAGTCGAGCCCGAGCCGCTCGCGCAGATGGAAGTAGAGGTAGGCGTGCGGGCCCACCGTCGCGACCACCACGTCGCAGCCCGTCAGGGCCTCCCGCGCCGCCTCGTCGCTGCGGAACAGCTCCACGAAGTCGTGGGGCCTGGCCCGGACGTCCGGGCTCTCGCCCAGCAGCCGGCCGACCTCCGTGTAGGCGAAGTTCGCGCCGTCCTTGCCGGGGTGGCCGGCGTAACTGCGGAAGCGGTGGAAGCCGGTGACCGGTTCCCGTGGCATGTGAGTACCGCCTTTCCTGCTGTCGGTCCCGGCCGGATCAGGCGTCGTGGCCCGCGACCGCGGGCACGGCCAGGTCGGCGAGCGCGTCGTCGGGGCGGGGCCGTGTGCGCAGCGCGTCCGCGCGCTTGCGCAGGAGGGTGATCCGGGTCTCGTCCCACTCCTCGGCGCGCAGCGCGGCCAGCAGGATGTCCGCGAGCTCGCGGACGTCGTCCTCGTCGAAACCGCGCGAGGTGATCGTCGGCGTGCCCAGGCGCAGTCCGCTGGCGACGAAGGGGGGCCTCGGGTCGTCGGGCAGCATGTTCCGGTTGGAGAGGATCCCCAGGTCCTCGAGCCGCCCCTCGGCGTCGCGGCCGGTCAGCGCGGTGCGGGTGAGGTCCACGACCAGCAGGTGCGTGTCGGTGCCGCCGGTCACCAGGTCGAGACCGCCGTCCAGCAGCAGACCGGCGAGGAGCCGCGCGTTGCCCACGACGCGCTCCTGGTAGGCGCGGAAGCCGGGGGTCGAGGCGTCCTGGAGGGTGGCCGCGAGCGAGACCAGGCCGGCCATGCCGACGGATGACTGCAGCCCGGGGAAGATCGCCGAGTCGATCCGGGTCTTCAGCGACGCGGGGCACAGGACGATCCCCCCGCGGGTGCCGCGCAGCGTCTTCTCCACCGACGTGGTCACCACGGTTCCCGGGTAGGCGCACGGGTTGTCGTGGAGCCCGGCCGCCACCAGGCCGGCGATGTGGGAGATGTCCGCGACGAGGGTCGCCTCCACCTCCTGGGCGATCTTGGAGAGCAGCGCGAAGTCGACGGCCCGGGGATAGGCGGAGTATCCGGCGACGATGACGCGCGGGCGCTCCCGCTCGGCGATGGCCCGGATGTCGTCGTAGGGCAGCAGGCCGGTCCGGGCGTCGACCGTGTAGGGAACGACCCGGTACAGCTCGGAGACGAGGTGCTTGGGGTGGCCGTGCGAGAGGTGCCCGCCGGAGCCCACGGCCAGGGACAGCAGGGTGTCGCCGGGCTGCATCAGGGCCCGGTAGACGGCGAGGTTCGCCAGGGAGCCGGAGACGGGCTGCACGTTGGCGTGCTCGGCGCCGAAGACGGCGCGCGCCCGGTCCGCCGCCAGCTTCTCGACCTCGTCGAAGATCGACGTGCCGGCGTAGGGCTTGCGGCCGACGTGTCCTTCGGCGGACCGGAACTGGGCGACGCCCCAGGTGCCGTTGTCGCGCGCCGCCGCGATCGGCGCGTTGGACGCGGCGATCAGGTCGATGGATTCCAGATAATGCCGATCCTCACGGTGCAGTAAGCGCGCGAGTTCCAGATCAAGCATCACGTCACCTCGGAGATCACGGAGTTCAGTGGGTGGTCGGCGTACGGGCTTCGCGCCGGGGGGCCGGCGACGCGGGGCCAGGGGCCCGGGATCCGCACGGTCTGCGCCCGCCCCGCACGGAACGGGCGGGGCGTGGACGGGTCGGTCGTAGGGCGGCCGAACTAATTTATCCAGAACGTTGACCAATACAACAGATGATCATGAACGTGTCAATGATCTGGACTTAATCGGGCCGGCCGCCGGGCGGCGGCCCGCCGGGCGCGTTCACCGTCATGGAACAGACGACCGCCGCCGTCGC
>NZ_JACADT010000456.1:0-4399 GCF_013421635.1 Streptomyces sp. UH6
GGGCGGTCGAGCCCGTCCGGAGCCCCCTGCCGACGGGCGGGGGTGTGGGGCGGGTCACGCGGGAGGGAGGCCCACGGGGCGGCCGTCGGTACATGGGGGTCGCCGGATCGGAGAGAATGGGCCCCATGAGCGTTCGTACACCGTCACCGCAGCCGTCCGAGGACCTCCACCGGGCCGGCTTCGCCTGCTTCGTGGGCCGCCCCAACGCGGGCAAGTCCACCCTCACGAACGCTCTGGTGGGCCAGAAGGTGGCGATCACCTCCAACCGCCCGCAGACCACCCGGCACACCGTCCGCGGCATCGTGCACCGCCCGGACGCCCAGCTGATCCTGGTGGACACCCCCGGCCTGCACAAGCCGCGCACCCTGCTCGGCGAGCGGCTCAACGACGTGGTGCGCACCACCTGGGCCGAGGTCGACGTGATCGGCTTCTGTCTGCCCGCCGACCAGAAGATCGGCCCGGGCGACCGGTTCATCGCCAAGGAACTGGCGGCCATCAAGAAGGCCCCGAAGGTGGCGATCGTCACCAAGACCGACCTGGTCGACTCCAAGCAGCTCGCCGAGCAGCTGATCGCGGTGGACCAGCTCGGCAAGGAGCTGGGTTTCGCCTGGGCGGAGATCGTCCCGGTCTCGGCGACCGCCGGCAAGCAGGTGGACCTCCTCGCCGACCTGCTGATCCCCCTCCTGCCCGAGGGACCCGCGCTCTACCCGGAGGGCGACCTCACCGACGAGCCGGAGCAGGTGATGATCGCGGAGCTGATCCGCGAGGCCGCCCTGGAGGGCGTGCGCGACGAGCTGCCGCACTCCATCGCCGTCGTCGTGGAGGAGATGCTGCCGCGCGAGGACCGGCCGGCCGACAAGCCGCTGCTGGACATCCACGCCAACCTGTACATCGAGCGCACCAGCCAGAAGGGCATCGTCATCGGCCCCAAGGGCAAGCGCCTGAAGGACGTCGGGATCAAGTCCCGCAAGCAGATCGAGGCGCTGCTGGGCACCCCGGTCTTCCTGGACCTGCACGTGAAGGTCGCCAAGGACTGGCAGCGCGACCCCAAGCAGCTGCGCAAGCTCGGCTTCTGAGCCGGCGGACGCGCAGGCCACGGCCCCGGTACCGCGTGCGGTACCGGGGCCGTGGCGTGTCGCCGGGTGCGTGGCGTGTCGCGAGGGTGCGTGACGTGTCGCGGGGTCCGCTCAGGCGGGGAACTCGTACGCCTCGACCTCGGCGAGGTAGCGGGCGCGCCGCTCCTCGTCGTCCTCCAGGAAGGAGGCGAGGAAGGAGTTGCGGGCCAGTTCGCGCAGCCGGTCCTCGCCGAGCCCGAGGTGGTCGCGGACGGCGTCGAAGTTGTCGCCGGCGTAGCCGCCGAAGTAGGCCGGGTCGTCGGAGTTGACCGTGCACATCAGCCCGGCGTCCAGCATCGCGGGCAGCGGGTGCTCCTCCAGCGCCTCGACGGCCCGCAGCCGCACGTTCGACAGCGGGCACAGGGTCAGCGGGATCCGCTCCCGGACCAGCCGTTCCACCAGTGCCGCGTCCTCCATGCACCGCAGGCCGTGGTCCACCCGCTCGACGCCCAGCACGTCCAGCGCCTCGGTGACGTAGGCGGCGGGGCCCTCCTCACCGGCGTGGGCGACGCGGCGCAGGCCGAGGGCCGCGGCGGCCTCGTAGACCTCGCGGAACTTCACCGGCGGGTGGCCCACCTCGGCGGAGTCCAGGCCGATGCCGGTGATCCGGTCCAGGTACGGCCGGGCGAGCTCCAGGGTCTCCATCGCCGACGCGGCGGACTCGTCGCGCAGGAAACACATGATCAGCCGGGTGGAGACGCCGTGGGTCTCCTCGCTCCTGGACAGCGCGCGCCACAGGCCGTCCACCACGGCGGCCATGCCCACGCCCCGGGAGAGGTGGGCCTGCGGGTCGAAGAAGATCTCCGCGTGCCGCACGCCCTGGGCCGCGGCGCGGCGCAGGTAGGCGTCGGCGAGGTCCTCGAAGTCCCGCTCGGTGCGCAGCACCGCCATGCAGGCGTAGTACAGGTCGAGGAAGGACTGAAGGTCGTCGAAGGCCTGGGCGGCGCGCAGGTCGTCCACGGACGCGTACGGCAGGGTCACGCCGTTGCGCTCGGCGAGCGCGAAGGCGAGCTCCGGCTCCAGGGTCCCTTCGATGTGAAGGTGAAGTTCGGCTTTGGGGATGGACATCCGTGAATGATACGGGCAAGGGCATGCGATCGCCGTGCGCCCGAGGCTGCCGGGGCCGCACCTGCCGACGGACCTCGGGCCGGTCCGCTCACACCCGCTTGGGGACCGGGATCCGCTGGAGGTCGCGGGCCACCGTCAGCTCGCCCTCGAAGCCGGCCGCGCGGGCCTGGCGTTCGAACTCCTCGGGGTCGGAGTAGCGCTGGCTGAAGTGGGTGAGCACCAGGTGGCGCACGCCCGCGTCACGGGCGACGCGGGCCGCCTGGCCCGCGGTGAGGTGCCCGTGGTCCTCGGCGAGGGCGACGTCCTCGTCGAGGAAGGTGGACTCGATGGTCAGCAGGTCGCAGCCCTCGGCGAGGCGGTGGACGCCGTCGCAGAGGCGGGTGTCCATGACGAACGCGAACCGCTGCCCGCGCCGCACCTCGCTGACCTGGTCCAGGGTGACGCCGTTCAGCTCGCCGTCGCGCTGGAGGCGGCCGACGTCCGGGCCCTTGATGCCGTGGGCGGCGAGCCGCTCGGGGAGCATCCGGCGGCCGTCGGGCTCCACCAGCCGGTAGCCGTAGGACTCGACGGGGTGGGACAGCCGGCGGGCCTCCAGCGTGTACCCGGCGGTCTCGGCGACGGGCCCGTCGGCGTCGACCGGCTCCTGCGTCAGCTCGACCGTCTCGCGGTAGGCGGTGGCGTACCGCAGCCGGTCGAAGAAGCGCTGCCCGGAGCGCGGGTAGTGGGCGGTGACCGGGTGCGGGACCTGGTCGAGGTTGATCCGCTGGATGACGCCGGCCAGCCCGAGGGAGTGGTCGCCGTGGAAGTGGGTCACGCAGAGCCGGTTCAGGTCGTGCGCGGCGACCCCGGCGCGCAGCATCTGCCGCTGGGTTCCCTCGCCGGGGTCGAACAGGATGCCCTCGCCGTCCCACCGCAGCAGGTAGCCGTTGTGGTTGCGGTGCCGGGTCGGGACCTGGCTGGCGGTGCCGAGGACCACCAGTTCACGCACGGACACGCTCGCCGTCCCCTGCCCGGGTCAGCCGGGGGGCCACTGGAGACCGCGTCCGCCGAGCACGTGGGCGTGCGCGTGGAACACGGTCTGGCCGGCGCCGGAGCCGGTGTTGAAGACGAGGCGGTAGCTGTCCAGGTGCTCCTCCTCGGCGACGGCCCGGCTCTCGCGCAGCACGTCGGCGGCGAGCTCCGGGGCCTCGGCGGCGAGGGTGGCGGCGTCGGCGTGGTGCGCCTTGGGGATGACGAGGACGTGGGTGGGCGCCTGCGGGTTTATGTCCCGGAAGGCCACCGTGGTGTCGGTCTCGCGGACGACGGTGGCGGGGATCCGTCCCGCGACGATCTTGCAGAACAGGCAGTCGTCCTGCGGCTCCCCTGCCATGGGCCCTCCTCGTTGGTGCCGTTCGTGGCGCCGTGATCGCTCACGCGCTGTCATCGTAGCGTCCCGGGCCGAGGGTGCCGTGGGGGCGGGCGCGGCCCCGTGCGGGGCCGGGGCCGCGCCGCTCCCCCGCGCCGTCACAGCGACGGCGGGGTCTTCGCCGGGGTGCGGGCGAGCGACTCCAGCGCGATCCGGACCGCCTCGTCGAGCTGCGGGTCGCGTCCGGCGGCGTGGTCCTGCGGGGCGCACACCACCTCGACGTCCGGGTCCACGCCGTGGTTCTCGACGCCCCAGCCGGGCCCGTCGAACCAGAACGCGTACTTGGGCTGCGTCACCCGCGTCCCGTCGACCAGCTGGTACCGGTTGTCGATGCCGACGACGCCGCCCCAGGTCCGGGTGCCGACCACGGGCCCGATCCCGAGTGCCTTGATCGCCGCGTTGACGATGTCGCCGTCCGATCCGGAGAACTCGTTCGCCACCGCGACCACGGGTCCCCGCGGCGCGTCCTGCGGGTAGCTGATCGGCCGGATGCCGCGCCCCACGTCCCAGCCGACGATCCGCCGCGCCAGTTTCTCGACGATCAGCTGGGAGGTGTGCCCGCCGCGGTTCTCCCGGACGTCGACGACCAGTCCTTCCCGGGCGACCTCGACGACCAGGTCGCGGTGGATCTGCGCCCAGCCGGCGCCCATCATGTCGGGCACGTGCAGGTAGCCCAGGCGGCCGCCGCTCAGCTCGTGGACGTGGGCGCGCCGGCCGGCGACCCAGTCGTGGTAGCGCAGCGCCTCCTCGTCGTCGGTCGGCACGACCACGGTGTGCCGCGGCTCGCCGCCGTCCGCCGGGGCGACGGTGA
>NZ_JACADT010000457.1:0-4393 GCF_013421635.1 Streptomyces sp. UH6
CGAGGACGACGACGGTGGTGCGGCGGGCGGCGACGCCGTTGGGGCTGGTGTAGAAGCGGACGACCACGTGGGGCAGGCCCATGGTGCCGAGGAAGGTGGCGAGGATCAGCCCGTAGGTGGCGTGCAGCGGGCGTTCCCCCTGGGCGGTGGCCGCGCCGTCGGGGAGGACGCCGTCGGCGAGGACGGTGTCGCCGGAGCCCTGGGCCACCGGGACGGGCGCTCCGGCCGGCAGGCCGAGCCGGGCGCCCCCCTGCACCGTGTGGACGCCGGCGGGCAGGGTGACCCGGTCGCCGTCGTAGGGGTGTCCGTCGACGCGGCCGTGGACGGTGACCGTGAGGGGTTCGCCCAGGCGGATCTCGACGGTGTCCTGGACCCGCACGGTGCGGTGCTCGCGCAGGGCGGCGGGTTCGTCGAACACCCGGGTGGGCGCGCCGTCGCCCTGCCAGGCGAGGACCAGGAAGAGGGCGGGGACCAGCAGAGCGGTCAGCTTGAGCCAGTACTGGAAGGCCTGGACGAAGGTGATGGAGCGCATCCCGCCGGCGGCGACGTTGGCGACCACCACCACCGCGACGATCACCGAGCCGAGCATGCCGGGCGCCCCGGTGAGGACCTTGAGGGTGAGCCCGGCGCCCTGGAGCTGGGGTATCAGGTAGAGCCAGCCGATGCCGACCACGAAGCCGCTCGCCAGCTTCCGCACCCGGGGCGAGGCGAGCCGGGCCTCGGCGAAGTCGGGCAGCGTGTAGGCGCCGGAGCGGCGCAGCGGGGCGGCGACGAAGAGCAGCAGGACGAGGTATCCGGCGGTGTAGCCGACCGGGTACCAGAGCATGTCGGGTCCCTGGACGAGGACCAGTCCGGCGATGCCCAGGAAGGAGGCGGCGGAGAGGTACTCGCCGCTGATGGCGGCCGCGTTGAGGCGTGGGCCGACGGTGCGGGAGGCGACGTAGAAGTCGGAGGTGGTGCGGGAGACCCGCAGGCCGAAGGCGCCGACCAGGGCGGTGGCGACGACCACCAGGGCGACCGCGGCCACGGCGTGGCTCTCGTTCATACCGTGCGGCTCTCGTTCCTCGTGTGTCCGGTCAGCGGTCCTGGTCCTCGACGAGCCGCACGAAGTCCCTCTCGTGGCGTTCGGCGCGGCGCACGTGCCACCGGGCGAGGAGTACGAGCGGCGGGTAGAGGCAGAAGCCGAGCACCGCCCACTCCAGGAGGCGGCCGTGCGGGGCGGCGGCGAAGAGCAGCGGCAGCGGGGCGACCAGTGCGGCCAGGACGGCGAAGACGGTCAGCGCGGTGCGGAGCTGGGTGCGCATCAGGGAGCGGACGTAGGTGTGGCCGAGGGTGGTCTGTTCGTGGATCTCGGTGCGGGGCCGGTAGTGGGTCCCGCCGCCGCGGCCGTGGCCGTGGTGGCGGCGGGGCGGTCCGGTGACCACCACGCGGGCGGGCCGCTCGGCGGCCTGGCGGGGCTCGTGGGACATCGGCGGCCTCCTACGCGGCGCCGCGGCGCATCAGCAGGTCGCGCAGTTCGCGGGCGTGGCGGCGGCTGACCTGGAGTTCCTCGTCGCCGACCAGGACGCTCACGGTCCCGGCGGCCAGGCGCAGTTCCCCGATGTGGCGCAGGGCGACGAGGTGGCGCCGGTGGATGCGGACGAAGCCGTGCGGCCGCCAGCGCTCCTCCAGGGTGGAGAGCGGGACGCGGACCAGGTGGCTGCCGGCACCGGTGTGCAGCCGGGCGTAGTCGCCCTGGGCCTCCACGTGGGTGATGTCCTCGACCTGGACCAGCCGGCGGACGCCGCCGAGGTCCACGGTGATCGCGTCCGGTTCGGGTTCGTGCACGGGTATGCGGGCGGCGCGCAGTTCGTCGGCGCGGCGGACGGCCTCGGCGAGGCGTTCGCGGCGGACCGGCTTGAGGACGTAGTCGACCGCCTTGAGGTCGAAGGCGCGCACGGCGAAGTCCTCGTGGGCGGTGACGAAGACGACCAGGGGCGGGCTGGCGAACCCGGTGAGCAGGCGGGCCAGGTCCAGGCCGTCGAGGCCCGGCATCTGGATGTCGAGGAAGACCACGTCGATGGCCTCGGGGCCGTCGGGTCCGGATTCCAGGGCGCGGTTGATGCGGCGCAGCGCCTCGGTGGCGTCGGACGCGCCCTCGGCCCTGCCGATCCGGGGGTCGGCGTCCAGCAGGTAGAGGAGTTCGCCCAGGGAGGGGCGTTCGTCGTCGACGGCGAGGGCGCGCAGCATGAGGGTGGAGTGTAGGAGGTATTCGCACGTATGGACATGCACGTACGGACATGTGTGCCCGTCGTGCCGGGCGGGCGGGCGGCGGCCCGGAAGCGGTCCGCCACGGAACACCCCGGTTGGTCCCTTGTCGGCGCTATGCCCGCTTCCTAACGTGGTGGTATGTCCGAGAGACGTTTGCCGCGGCGACGGCGCTTCCTGCTGTGCGAGCCCCGCCATTTCGACGTGTCCTACGCGATCAATCCCTGGATGCACCCCGACGAGGAGGTCGACGTCCGGCGGGCGCACCGGCAGTGGGAGGCGCTGGCCGCCGCCTACCGGGCGCACGGCCATGTGGTCGAGACGCTGGCCCCGGTGCCGGGGCTGCCCGACATGGTGTTCGCGGCCAACGCCGCGCTGGTGCTGGACGGCCGCGCGCTGGGGTCGCTGTTCCACGCGCCGGAGCGGCAGGACGAGTCCGGCCACTACGAGATGTGGCTCAAGGAGGCCGGTGTCCCGGTGCGCCGGGCCCGGGCGGTCTGCGAGGGCGAGGGCGACCTCGTGCCGGTGGGCGGCCGGGTGCTGGCCGGGACGGGGTTCCGCACCACGCCCGAGGCGCACCGCGAGGTTGAGGAGCACTTCGGGGTCCCGGTCGTGGGGCTCCGGCTGGTGAATCCGTTTTTCTACCATCTGGACACCGCGCTGTTCGCCCTCGACGACGAGAACGTCGCCTACTACCCGGACGCCTTCGCGCCCGAGAGCCGCGCGGTCCTGGAACGGCTGTTCCCGCACGCGGTGGTCGCCACGCTGGGTGACGCGCTGGCCTTCGGCCTGAACTCCGTCTCGGACGGACGCCACGTGTTCATCGCCCCCCAGGCGGTGGCGCTGACCGAGGAGCTGGCGCGCCGCGGCTATGTCCCGGTCCCCGTCGACCTGTCGGAGTTCCGCAAGGCAGGCGGGGGCATCAAGTGCTGCACCCTGGAGGTCCGCGCATGACCGCACCGACCGTTCCCTCCGGCCGCCCCGGCGGCCCCGAAGACCCCGACGGGGCCGCCGGGGCCGACGGCGCCGGCCGTGCCCTGCCGGGCGGCGCCGTCCCGGTCCGGGACTCCGCCGGCCTGATCCGCGCCGAGGAGGCCGTCCTCGCGCCCAACTACCATCCGCTGCCGGTGGTGGTGGCCCGGGCGGAGGGCGCCTGGGTGGAGGACGTGGAGGGCCGCCGCTACCTCGACCTGCTGGCCGGCTACTCCGCCCTCAACTTCGGCCACCGCCACCCGGTGCTGGTGGAGGCCGCCCACCGCCAGCTCGACCGCCTCACCCTGACCTCGCGCGCCTTCCACAACGACCGGCTGGCCGGCTTCGCCGAGCGGCTGGCCGCGCTGACCGGGCAGGAGGCGGTACTGCCCATGAACACCGGCGCCGAGGCGGTGGAGAGCGCGGTGAAGGTCGCCCGCAAGTGGGCCTACGACGTCAAGGGCGTGCCCGACGGGCAGGCGACGATCGTGGTGGCCGCCGACAACTTCCACGGCCGGACGACGACGGTCGTGGGCTTCTCCACGGACGAGACGGCGCGGGCCGGATTCGGTCCGTTCGCGCCGGGGTTCCGGATCGTGCCGTACAACGACCTGCCCGCCCTGGAGGCGGCCGTGGACGCGACCACGGCGGCGGTGCTGCTGGAGCCGGTGCAGGGCGAGGCGGGGGTGATCGTCCCGGACGACGGCTACCTGTCGGGTGTCCGGGAGATCACCCGCCGGGCCGGGTGCCTGTTCGTGGCGGACGAGATCCAGTCGGGTCTGGGCCGCACGGGGTCCACGCTGGCCGTGGACCTGGAGGAGGTGACGCCCGACCTGGTGCTGCTGGGCAAGGCGCTGGGCGGCGGCATCGTCCCGGTGTCCGCGGTCGTGGGGCGGCGGGACGTGCTGGGCGTGCTGGGGCCGGGGACGCACGGCTCGACGTTCGGCGGCAATCCGCTGGCGGCGGCGGTCGGCACGGCGGTGGTGGGGCTGCTGGAGACCGGTGAGTACCAGCGGCGGGCGGCCGAGCTGGGCATCGTGCTGCGGGACGGACTCGCGCCGCTGGTGGGGCGCGGCGTGCTGGGCTTCCGCACGCGGGGGCTGTGGGCGGGGGTCGACGTCGACCCCGCGCTGGGCACGGGCCGCGAGGTGGGTGAGCGGCTCCTCGCCGAGGG
>NZ_JACADT010000458.1:0-4381 GCF_013421635.1 Streptomyces sp. UH6
CACGGGGCGGGAAGAGTTCCCGCAGCTCGTCCTTGCCGGCCACCGGGCGGCCCCGGCGGCGGCGTCCGGCGAGGATCCGCTCGGGCCGCAGCAGCACCCCGAGCAGACCGCGGATCTCGTCCAGGGCCTGCCCGGGCAGCTTGCCGACCAGGTAGGCGACGGTGCGCAGCACGGTGCCGAGGACCAGGCGCAGCGACACCCAGGGCAGCGCGGAGCCGGGGCTGTTGACGAGCAGGGTGTAGACGGCGCCGGCCTTGTCCACGCGGTGCGGGGAGGCGACGGTACGGCCCACGCAGTCGACGTCGCGGCGCTCGCGGGAGGCGGCCTCGGCGTGCCGGACGACGGCCTCGGGGGCGACCAGGACCTGGTGGCCCTGGGACCGGGCGCGCCAGCACAGGTCGATGTCGTCGCGCATCAGCGGCAGCCGACGGTCGAAGCCGCCGAGCTCCTCGTAGACGTCGCGGCGGATCAGCATGCCGGCGGTGGAGACGGCGAGGGCGGGCTTCACGAAGTCGTGCTGGCCCTGGTCCTGTTCACGGCGGTCCAGGCCGGTCCAGCGGCGGCCGCTGTTGGCGATGGTGACGCCGGCCTCGAGGAGCTGCCGGCGGTCGTACCAGCCGCGCAGCTTGGGGCCCACCACGGCGACCTCGCGGCCGGCCTCGGCCTCGCGCTCGACGACCGCCAGCATCTGGGCGAGCGCGTCCGGGGCGGGCGCGCAGTCGTCGTGGAGCAGCCAGAGCCACTGCACGGGTTCGCCGTGCGGCAGGTCGGGCAGGTCGTAGGTCTCGTCCCGCCAGGTGCGGGTGACCGGGTCCCAGCCGCTGGGCCGCTTGAGGTAGGGCAGGTCCTCGGGGGTGAGGACGGGCGCCGTCCGGTGGACCTCGTCGACGGCCTGGCCGAAGCCGGTGCGGCGGGCGAGGTGCAGCACCCGGTCGGGGCCGAGCGCCTCGGTGACCAGGCGCGCGGAGTCGTCGGCGCTGCCGGTGTCGGCGGCGAAGGCGTCCTGGACCGGACGCTCCTGGCCGAGCAGCCCGGCGAGCGCGTCGGGAAGCCAGCGGGCGCCGTCGTGGGCGACGAGCACCGCCGTGACCACGTGGCGCGGGAACTCGGGAGTGGCGCCGCCTGGGGAGACTGCTGTCTGGTGGGCTGCCGTTTGGCTGTGCACGGTCATCGAGGTACAGGCCCCGGTTCGATGGACTGCGGTGGACACCGGCGTTCCCGGGGGCTGCTGCCTCTGCCGGGGAACGCGTGACGTCTCGGACGGAGAGCCACACTAACGGCTGCGCGACAAACGGCCCGCCGCCTGTGGAGAACCCACGGGCGACGGGCCGTACGTTGTGGAACGAACTGTGCCGTCTGTCCGGTCGCCCGCAGGCGGCCGGACCGGTCAGACGGCGGCCTTCTTCAGCCGGCGGCGCTCCCGCTCGGAGAGACCGCCCCAGATCCCGAAGCGCTCGTCGTTGGCGAGCGCGTACTCGAGGCATTCGGACCTGACCTCGCAGGCGAGACAGACCTTCTTGGCCTCCCTCGTGGAGCCGCCCTTCTCCGGGAAGAAGGACTCGGGGTCGGTCTGGGCGCACAGCGCGCGCTCCTGCCAGCCGAGCTCCTCGTTCGCGTCGTCGACCAGCAGTTGCTGCACCAGCTCGGTCATGCCTGCGCCCCTCGTCTGTTCTTCCGCGTCCCCGTGATGTCCCCGTGTGATCCGGCCATCACCGACGGTGGCCGAACGACACGAGTGAAATTACAAGTGTGCCGCTCCGGGCGAGTCAAGCCAGGATCTGCTATTGAGCCCCTTATTCACCCTGCCGAACCAAGCCCCCGCCGAAAGTGTTCAAATCATCCTGAACTTCGACGGACTGACGGCGGGTCACCAGCCGCCCCCATGCGGCCTTGATCACACGTGGATCACGGCCAGGGGCGGAGGCGGTCGGTACCGACAGGTTTGACGCGTCCGGTTGTGCGCCATGTGTCCCGGTCTCCACGGCCACAAACCTTCCTCTTCTCAGAACACCCCCAGAAGGTGAAGTTCGTCCCATTCGGACGTGGCCGAGTTGACACGGAACGTGCGACCGGATGTGCTGAGGGGCATGCTCGCGAACCCGGCATCCGCCCCGACCCGCTCCGCCGGGTTCCTCGGTGCTGCCCCCGTTCGCCGCAGCTGTCACCTCTGTTGTCAGCCCTGTTGTCGCCGCACCGGCTGTTGAGCCCCTGACGCTCCGGCCGTAGCCCGCCCGGTGACCCCGGGCAGGCCGCGCACCCTTCCGGGACCCTTCGTCCCCACCGTCTCCCCCGGCCCGTACCAGGGCCCAACCGTCACGGTCCGCAACCCGGACCCGGCGGAGAGCGGTGCCGTTCCTCCCCCCTCCCCCCGCCTCCCTCCCCGCCACAGGAACCCAGCGCCCCATGAACAGCGACAGCGACCTGCAGATCGCCGGCGACATCCTCGAGGTCCTCCACCTGCTCCAGCCGGAGCGCGAACACCCCTCCACCGTCGCCGACTTCACCCGGCTCGCCCGGACGATCGCCGCGGACCGCCCGCGGTGGGAGCACCTGGTGCGCTACGACGCGACCACCCGCTGGTACCACCGGCTGTCGACCGGGCCCGGCCACGAGGTCTGGCTGCTGTCCTGGCTGCCCGGCCAGACCACCGGGCTCCACCACCACGGCCCGTCCTCCGGCGTGCTCACCGTCCTGGACGGCACCCTGACCGAGCGCAACGCGGCCGGCGGCCCTTCCGGTTCCGCCCGGCGCGTCCTGGAGCCGGGCGCCCAGCGCGTGTTCGCGCCCCAGCACCTGCACGAGATCGTGAACGACTCCCTGGAGCCGGCGGTCAGCCTGCACGTCTACTTCCCCGGCCTGACGGAGATGCCGATGCACACGTCCGCGCCGGCCGCGGTGGCGGTGGCCCGCGCCGACGCCTGACGCGCCGCCAGGGCGCGGCCGCGGCGGCCCTCGGCCGCCTGCCGGTCGCCTGCCGGTCGCCTGCCGGTCGACGGGGCGGGCCTGCGAGACTGACCCCATGCGCATTGTGGTTCTGGCAGGCGGCATCGGCGGTGCCCGGTTCCTGCGTGGTCTGAAGGCGGCCGTGCCGGACGCGACCGTCACCGTGATCGGCAACACCGGGGACGACATCCACCTCTTCGGGCTGAAGGTCTGCCCGGACCTCGACACGGTGATGTACACCCTGGGCGGCGGCATCAACGAGGAGCAGGGCTGGGGAAGGGCCGACGAGACCTTCCACGTCAAGGAGGAGCTCAACGCCTACGGGGTGGGCCCCGACTGGTTCGGGCTGGGCGACCGCGACTTCGCCACGCACGTGGTCCGTACCCAGATGCTCGGCGCGGGCTACCCGCTGAGCGCGGTCACCGAGGCGCTGTGCGACCGGTGGAAGCCGGGCGTGCGGCTGATCCCGATGTCCGACGACCGGGTCGAGACCCATGTCGCGGTGACGCTGGACGGCGAGCGGCGGGCGGTCCACTTCCAGGAGTACTGGGTGCGGCTGCGGGCCTCGGTGGCGGCCGAGGCGATCGTGCCGGTCGGCGCGGAGCAGGCCAAGCCCGCGCCCGGCGTGCTCGAGGCGATCGCCGAGGCCGACGTGATCCTCTTCCCGCCGTCCAACCCGGTCGTGTCGGTCGGCACCATCCTGGCCGTGCCCGGCATCCGGGAGGCGATCGCCGAGGCCGGGGTGCCGGTGGTGGGGCTCTCCCCCATCGTCGGGGACGCGCCGGTGCGCGGGATGGCCGACAAGGTGCTCGCGGCGGTCGGCGTCGAGTCCACGGCCGCGGCGGTCGCCGAGCACTACGGCTCGGGGCTGCTGGACGGCTGGCTGGTCGACACGGTCGACGCCGGCGCGGTCGGACGGATCGAGGCGGCGGGCATCCGCTGCCGGGCCGTGCCGCTGATGATGACCGACGTGGACGCCACCGCGGCGATGGCCCGCGAGGCGCTGGCCCTCGCCGAGGAGGTGCGGGAGGCGTGAGCGAGTCCCTGCGGGAGACGCGGCCCGGGTTCCGGGTGTGGGCGGTCGAGGGGCTGCCCGAGGTGCGGGAGGGCGACGACCTCGCCAAGCTGATCGCCGCCGCCGAGCCGGACCTGGCCGACGGGGACGTGGTGCTGGTCACCTCGAAGATCGCCTCCAAGGCGGAGGGCCGGATCATGGCGGCCGCCGACCGGGAGGCCGCCATCGACGCCGAGACGGTCCGGGTGGTCGCCCGGCGCGGCACGCTGCGGATCGTCGAGAACCGGCAGGGCCTGGTGATGGCCGCGGCCGGCGTCGACGCCTCCAACACCCCCGCCGGGACGGTGCTGCTGCTGCCCGAGGACCCCGACGCGTCCGCCCGGGCCGTCCGGGAGGGGCTGCGGGCGGAGCTGGGCGTGGACG
>NZ_JACADT010000459.1:0-4374 GCF_013421635.1 Streptomyces sp. UH6
TCAGCGCCAGCCCAGCGCCGGGGCGACGTGGGTGAGGACGGCCTCCAGGACGTGCGCGTTGTAGTCGACGCCCAACTGGTTCGGCACGGTGAGCAGCAGGGTGTCGGCGGCGGCGATCGCCTCGTCCTTGGCCAGCTCCTCGGCGAGGACGTCCGGTTCGGCGGCGTAGGAGCGGCCGAAGACGGCCCGCGTCCTGGCGTCGATGTTCCCGAAGTGGTCCTCGGAGTCCCGTTCCCGGCCGAAGTAGGCGCGGTCCCGGTCGTCGACCAGGGCGAACACGGAGCGGCTGACGGAGACCCGCGGCTCGCGTGCGTGGCCGGCCGCCCGCCAGGCCTCGCGGTAGGCCTCGATCTGCTTGCGCTGCTGGACGTGGAGGGGCTCGCCGCTCTCGTCGTCCTTGAGGGTGGAGCTCTGCAGGTTCATGCCCAGCTCGGCGGCCCAGACGGCGGTGGCGTTGGAGCCGGAACCCCACCAGATGCGCTCCCTCAGGCCCTCGGAGTGCGGTTCGACGCGCAGCAGCCCGGGCGGGTTGGGGAACATGGGGCGCGGGTTCGGCTTGGCGAATCCCCCGCCCTTGAGCACCTCCAGCAGCACCTCGGTGTGGGTGCGCGCCATGTCGGCGTCGCTGCCGCCCTCCGGGGGCTGGTAGCCGAAGTAGCGCCAGCCGTCGATCACCTGCTCCGGTGAACCGCGGCTGATGCCGAGCTGGAGGCGGCCCCCGGAGATCAGGTCGGCGGCTCCTGCGTCCTCGGCGAAGTACATGGGATTCTCGTATCGCATGTCGATGACGCCGGTGCCGATCTCGATGCTGCGGGTGCGCGCGCCGATCGCCGCGAGCAGCGGGAACGGCGAGGCGTACTGCTGGGCGAAGTGGTGCACGCGGAAGTAGGCGCCGTCCACGCCCAGCTCCTCCGCGGCGACGGCGAGGTCGATCGCCTGGAGCAGCGCGTCGGACGCGGTCCGGGTCCGCGAGTGCGGGGTGTCCGACCAGTGGCCGAAGGAGAGAAAACCGATCTTCTTCATACTGTCTTCAACACATACCGGCTGGCTGCATTCCGCTCGGCGGCAGGACGGCGGTGGGCCGGCGCGCGGGACCGCGGGAGCGGGAGGCTCGGCGGAGGACGCGGCGGGAGACGCGGCGGGAGACGCGGCGGGAGAAGGAAAGGGAGCGAACGTGGCGATGCCCGAGGAGTTCCGTCCGGTGCCGGACCTCTGGGCCTATCTGCCCGGAACCTGGCACACCGAGCGCACGGTGCGCGACCTCGCCTCCGGGGAGGAGGGCCGGTTCAGCGGCGTCACCGTGTTCGGGCCGCCGACGGCGCCGGAGGAAGGGCTCGTGCAGCGGGAGGACGGCGACTTCGTGTGGCAGGGCGTGTCACGTCCCGCCGGCCGGACGCTGCGGCTGCTGCCGGGGACCACCCCCTCCTCGGCGGACGTGCGGTTCGCCGACGGGCGGGAGTTCCACGCGCTCGACCTGGCGGAGGGACGTTTCACCGCCACGCACCCCTGCGCCGCGGACCTCTACGAGGGCGAGTTCACGGTGCTGGACGCGGACCGGTGGCGCACCGTGTGGCGGGTGCGCGGTCCGGCGAAGGACCTGGTGCTGACCACCCGCTACGCCCGCACCGGAGGCGCGTAGGGCACGTCCAGCCGCACGCTCCAGCGGCCGGGGCGGCCGAGGACGGTGACGGCGGCGAGCGGGCGGACGTCGACGTTCCAGAAGACGGACGGCGGCGCCTTGAGGGCGTAGGTGAGCGCCGCCCGGATCACGCCCGGCTCCGCCACGGCGGTGATGGTGGCCCCGTCGTCCGAGGGCCGGGTGTCGAGCCAGCCGCCGACGCGGGTGATGAAGCCGTGCAGCGACTCCCCGCCGTGCGGCGCGGAGCGCGGGTCGGCGAGCCAGGCGTCCACGGCCTGCGGTTCGCGGGCCATCGCCTCGCCCAGCGTCATGCCGCGCCACCGGCCCATGTCGCAGTCGCGAAGCGCGGGCTGCACCAGCGGGACGTAGCCCAGCAGCTCGCCGGTGGCCCTGCTGCGCGGGGTGGGCGAGCAGTAGCGCAGGTCGGCGGCGGCCAGCGGTGCGAGGCCGGGCACGGCACGTTGGATCCCCTCCCAGGCCTCCCGGTCCAGGGGGCTGTCGTCGTCGAATCGCTCGGCGATCGGGCGGGTGCTGCTCGCGGCTGCAACGAAGGTGACCCGAACATGCATGCGGTGATGTTCGACCCGCGCGATGGGCGGGTCAAGAGGGCGGGCGGAGCCGGGCACGGCGACCGCGCGCCCGGCACCCACACGCCCGCCACCCGTGTACCCGGCACCCGGTGCCCGGGCGGTCAGCCGAGCTGGAGCGCCATCCAGTGGTCGGGGCGCGCGAGGGGCTCGAAGCCCAGGCGGGCGTAGACCCCGTGGGCGTCGTGCGTGGCGAGCAGGATCCGCCGCAGCCCGAAGGCGCGCAGTTCCTCGCGGACCCGGGCCACCATGGCGGCGCCGATGCCCTTGCCGCGTACCTCCGGGTCGACGTAGACGTCGCAGAGCCAGCCGAAGGTGGCCCGGTCGGTGATCGCGCGGGCGTAGGCCGCCTGGACGCCGCTGACGGCGTCGTACACCCCGAAGTTCAGCGACCCGGCCATCGCGGCGTCGTGCTTGGCGCGGGTGCGGCCGAGCGCCCAGTAGGCGTCGGTGGAGAGCCAGTGGTGGACCAGGTCGGCGTCCACGCGGGCGGGGTCGGCGGAGAACTCGTACCCCTCGGGGAGGGGCGGCAGATCGCTCATGGCGGGAGGCTTCCAGCGCCGGCGCGGTCCCGCAACGCGATTTCCCCGCCCGTCACGGGCCGGGGGCCGTCGTGCACCGCCGCCTGCCGCTGCCCCTGCCGGACGCGGGCCCCGCTCGTAGACTCGGAACGAGGGGGGAGCTCCTGGAACGGATCGCTGGACGACGAGACGAGGAGGCCCGCCATGTACGCACGAGTGGGTGACAGGCTGGTGACGCACGGCAGGGTGGTCGGTGCGGGCGACCGGGCCGCCGAGGTGATCGAGGTCCTCGGTCCCGACGGCACCCCGCCCTACCGCGTCCGGTTCGAGGACGGCCACGAGGCGATGCTGTGGCCCGGCCCGGACACCGAGGTCAAGCACCTGGCCACGGGCCCCGGCGTCACCGCCGGCGGCAGCCGCCGCCTCTAGACCTGGCCGCCTCTAGACCTGACCGCCTCCGGACCTGACCGCCCGCGGGCCTGGCGGCGGTCAGCGTCCGTGGACCCGGCCCGCGGCGGTCACCGTCGGCGGACCCGGCGGGCGGGCCCCCACGACGAGTCGGTCAGCCGGCGTAGTGGTCCGCGACGACGCGGGCCAGCGCGCCGCTCGGGTCCGCCACGACCTCCTTCGCCGAGAAGAAGACGTGGCCCCCCACCTCGGGCAGCGCGGCAGCGAGTTCGAGGTGGCGGGAGAGTTCGCGCGGGTCCTGCCAGGCCGCGGCCTGCGCCGGGTCGCCGGCCTTGTAGAGCGCCTCTCCGAGGTAGAGGGCCGTCGGCGTGCCGCGCGCGGTGTCCGCCCACCATTCGGCGAGCACGGCGTAGTCGGCGGCGCTCTGTCCGATGTGCCAGTACAGCTGCGGCACGACGTAGTCGATCCAGCCCTCGCGCACCCATGTACGGGTGTCCGCGTGCAGGTCGTCGTAGGTCTGCACCCCGGCACGGGTCTGCGAGCCGCGCGGATCGGTGTTCGCGTTGCGCCAGACGCCGAACGGGCTGATCCCGAACCGGGTGCCCGGGCGGGCGGCGTGCACCCGCGCGGAGGTCTCCCGCACCAGCAGGTCGATGTTGTTCCGTCGCCACGCGGCGCGGGTGGAGAACCCGTCGCCGTGCGCCTTGTGGGCGGCCTTGTCGTCGAAGGTCTGCCCGGCGACCGGGTACGGGTAGAAGTAGTCGTCGAAGTGCACGGCGTCCACCGGGTACCGCTCGACCGCGTCGAGGATCGCGTCCTCGACGAAGGCGCGCACCTCGGGCAGGCCCGGGTTGTAGTGCAGCTTGCCGCCGTACGGCACCACCCAGTCCGGGTTCCTGCGCGCGGGGTGCCCGGCCACCAGGCGGGACGGGTCGGTGTGCGTGGCCACCCGGTACGGGTTGAACCAGGCGTGCAGCTCCAGCCCCCGGGCGTGCGCCTCGGCGACGGCGGTGCCCAGCGGGTCCCAGCCGGGGTCCCGGCCCTGGGTCCCGGTGAGGCAGGCCGACCAGGGCTCGTGCGGGGAGGGCCACAGGGCGTCCGCGGTGGGCCGCACCTGGAAGATCACGGTGTTCAGCCGTCTCTTCACCGCCGCGTCCAGGTACCGCAGCAGCTCGTCGCGCTGGCGCGCCGCGCTCAGCCCCGGTGCGGACGGCCAGTC
>NZ_JACADT010000046.1:0-14883 GCF_013421635.1 Streptomyces sp. UH6
TTCCATGCGGACGGGGCGGCGGGCGCCCTCGCTCCCGCCGCGGGACAGGTCGAGCAGGAGCCCGACCGCCGCGGCGCCCAGTTCGGCGCTGGGCTGTCTGACGGTCGTCAGCCCGGGGGTGACGCACCGGGCCTCGGGCAGGTCGTCGAAACCGATGACGCTGACGTCCTCGGGGACGCGCAGGCCTCGGGCGACCAGCGCGTCGTAGACACCGAGGGCCATGGCGTCCGAGCACGCGAAGACGCCGGTGATCCCCGGGTCCTTGTCGAGCAGGGCGTGGGCGGCTGCGGTCGCCCTGGCGCGGTCCCACCCGCCGTGCACCACGGACACCGAGGTCCCGCCGCCGGGCGCCGTCTCGGCTGCCGCGCGGAACCCGTCGACGCGCGCCCGGCTGTAGAGGTGACGGGCGTGGCCGGCGACGACCCCCAGCCGTCCGTGGCCGAGGGACAGGAGGTGCTCGGCGGCCATGCGGCCCCCGTCCCAGTTCGCCACTCCGACACTCGCCACCCCGGACGGCGGCTTGCTCATCGGGTCGATCAGTACGACGGGGGCGCCTGCCGCGTAGAGGGCGTTCAGATGATGCGAGTTGGGGTCGACCGGCATCGCGACGGTGCCCACGCTGCGTCTCCTCAGGACTCGCGTCGCCCAGTCGGTGTGCGGCTCGGCGAGTGTCAGCACGACGTCCAGTCCGGCTGCCGCCGCCTCACGCCCGACTCCGGCTGTCACCAGGTTCGCCCAGGACCCCTCGAAGTGGGTGACCACGAGGGTGAGCACGTTGGACAGACCGCTCTCGTCCCGCTCGTTCTCGATCCTGGCCCCGCCCCGGCGGGTGTAGCCGACCGCCTGGACGGCTTCCATCACCCTCGCCCGTGTCTCGGCCGAGACGTCGGTGCCGCCTCGCAACACCTTGGACACGGTGGGCACACTCGTACCGGCGGTCTCGGCGACCAGGGACAATGTCGGACGCGAGCCGACGGGTCGGGGGGACATGCGGACAGGCTATCCAGCGAGTGGGCCGTCCGGGACGGCGGGTCGAGGCCGTCCCGGGGAGGCGTGCCGGGGCCACGACCTGCCGGTCGAGGTACCCGCGGGGACGAAACCCCGCCCGCTCCGGCGGACACCCGACTCCGCGCCTCAGACGGACGGTGCGGAGGTCGGGGCGTACGCGAACCAGTCGAAGGCGACCACGCCCTCGGTGGCGTACATGCCGATGACACGGCCGGTGAAACCGCAGGCGACCTCGGTGGACAGGTAGCGCCCGTCCAGTTCGGCGAGCGGCCGGGCGTTCTCGGCGTCGGGATCGCCGATCCAGAAGGCGAGGGTGTCCGGGCCGGTGGTCCCGCCGTCGGTGAGTTCGGGCGACGCGGGCACGAGGCCGGACGTGCGGATGGTGACGGTGAGGGTCAGCGGCCCGGGCGGGACCGGCCGGGAAGCCACGGTCTGGCGCAGCGGACCGATCCGGGCGACGACTCCCGCCTCTCCGTTCCCGACCTCCAGTTCGTAGTGGTGGGCCTCGTCCAGACGCACGCTCAGTCCACCACGCCCCGTGCCCGGGTCGATCGAAGCGGAGGCACGGCAGTCGTGGTGCTGCTGGCGGCGGCCGACGAAGGTGTACCCGGGGCGGTCGAGTGTGGCGCCGGTGGCCCGGAGGGTCAGCCGGCCAGGGCTCTCGGTGAGCGACCAGGAGCCCTCCGGGCGGGCGAACGGGGAGACCCAGTACGGGGCCAGGACGGTCTCGTCGAAGTCGTCGCGGCCGGGCGGCGCCGGAACCGGGTGCCAGGCGCCGCCCGGCGCCGCGTGGCTCTCCGGCACGGGCGCGACGACGGGCCAGCCCTCCTCGTCCCACTCGACCGGGGTCAGGAACGTCTCGCGGCCGAGCACGTGCACGTCGGGTGTGAAGCCGCGGGGCCGGACGCCCAGCAGCACCATCCACCAACTGCCGTCGGGGGCCTGCACCAGGTCGGCGTGACCGGTGTTCTGGATGGAGCGGGCGCTGCCGCTGTGGGACAGCAGGGGGTTGGCGGGTGCGCCTTCCCAAGGTCCGCGCGGCGACCGGCCGCGGGCGACGGACACGCTGTGACCGCGTTCGGTGCCGCCCTCCGCGATCAGCAGGTACCACCAGTCGCCGATCCGGTAGAGGTGCGGCGCCTCGGGGTACTTGAGGCCGCTGCCCGACCAGGTGGGGAAGGGCCCCTCCAGCACCTTTCCCCCGACCGGGTCGATCCTGGCCATGTTGATGCCCCCCTGGGGCCCGGAGAAGGCACACCAGCAGGTGCCGTCCTCCTCCCACGCCAGATCGGGGTCTATCCCGTGCAGGTCGATCCACACCGGGTCGCTCCACGGCCCCTCGGGCCGCTCGGCCGAGACGACGAAGTTGCCGCCGCCGTCGACGTTGGTGTCGACGACCCAGAAACGGCCGTCGTGGTGACGGATCGTGGGGGCGTACAGGCCGCCGGACGCCTTGGCGCCGGGGAGCGGCAGCGGCAGCTGGCCGGGGCGGTCGAGCACGTTGCCGATCTGCTCCCAGTGCACGAGGTCCTTGCTGTGGAAGAGCGGCAGCCCAGGGAAGTACTCGAAGCTGGAACACACCAGGTAGTAGTCGTCACCCACCCGGCACACGCTCGGGTCGGGGTGGAAGCCGCTGATCACCGGGTTGTCGTAGGTGGGCACGGAGTGTTCTTCCCTTCGGGCTGTCCGGCGGCCTGCCAAGGGCCCTTGTCCCGCGGTGCGCGGTCAAGGGCCCCCGACAGAACCACGACGTCAGTGGTTCGGTTCTACCGGCCGCTCCCGGTATTTTCTCCCGTCAGGTGCGCGTCCAGCGCTGGTTGGCGCCGTTCGAGCAGGAGTAGAGCTGGATCAGGGTGCCGTTGCCGGTACCCGCGCCGACCGCGTCGAGGCAGAGGCCGGACTGGACCCCGACGATCGAGCCGTCGGAGTTGAGGCGCCACTTCTGGTTGTCGCCGCCCCAGCAGCTGTAGATCTGGACCTTGGTGCCGTTGCCGGTGCCCCCGGCGTCCAGGCACTTGTTGCCGTAGACCCTGAGCTCGCCGGCCGAGGTGTACGTCCACTGCTGGTTGGTGCCGTTGTTGCAGTCCCACAGCTGGACCTGGGTACCGTCCGTGGTGCTCGCGTTGGGCACGTCCAGGCAGCGGCCCGAGCCGACGCCCCTGACGGGTCCGGCGCCCGAGGGAGAGGTGGGCGTCGGGGTCGGCGTGGGGGTCGGGTTCGGGTTGGTCGAGCCGTTGTTGAGGGCGTTGAGGACGGAGGTGTAGGCGGCCTTCTTGCTGCCGTCGTTGTTGAACAGCAGCGGGGTGTCCCCGGATCGCCAGGAGTCGCTGTCACGCACGCCCCAGACGGTGATGCCGAGGCAGCGCGGGACGGCCAGGCAGTCGTTCACCACGGCGGCGTAGGTCGTGGACGAGGCGCCCTGGATGTCCAGTTCGGTGACGGCCACGTCGACGCCGAGGGCGGCGAAGTTCTGCAGCGTGGTGCGGAAGTTGCTGTTGTAGGGGCTGCCGCTGTTGAAGTGCGACTGGAAGCCGACGCAGTCGATCGGCACGCCGCGCTGCTTGAAGTCCTTGACCATGTTGTACATGGCCTGGGTCTTGGCCCAGGTCCAGTTCTCGACGTTGTAGTCGTTGTAGCAGAGCTTGGCGGCCGGGTCGGCGGCCCGCGCGGTGCGGAAGGCCACCTCGATCCAGTCGTTGCCGGTGCGCTGGAGGTTGGAGTCGCGCCGGGCGCCCGAACTGCCGTCGGCGAAGGCTTCGTTCACGACGTCCCACTGCGTGATCTTGCCCTTGTAGTGGCTCATCACGCCGTTGATGTGGTCGTTCATCGCCTGACGCAGCGCGCTGCCGCTGAGGCTCTGCATCCAGCCGGGCTGCTGGGAGTGCCAGGCCAGCGTGTGACCGCGCACCTGCTTGCCGTTCTGCACCGCCCAGTTGTAGACGCGGTCGGCGGAGGTGAAGTTGAACTGACCCCGCTGCGGCTCGGTCGCGTCGATCTTCATCTCGTTCTCGGCCGTCACCGAGTTGAACTCACGGTTCGCGATCGACGTGTACGTCGAGTCGCCCAGCCTGCCCGAGGCGATCGCGGTACCGAAGTAGCGGCCGCTCTGCGCCGCGGCGGCGCCGAGCGTGCTCTCGGCGGCGCTCGCGTTCGACGGTCCGACCAGTGCGCTGGTCAGGCCGACGGCGCCGACGGCCAGTGCCAGTAACAGGCCGCGGATCCTTTGACGGACAGCGGGTTGGGGAAGGGCGTACGAGCCCATGGCTGTGCCTCCAGGGGTAGACATCACGGACGGACTGAAGTGCGGGGGGACGCGACGTCCGCTCCGACGTGGCGACGGACGGTGCGTCCGGGACCCGGGTGGCGCGGAACGGGCCGGCCGCCCACCTCCCCGGGCGAAGAGGAGGGGGCCGGCCGCGTCACGGCCCCGCCAGGGTCAGTAGCCGTAGATCATCTTGTAGGCGGCCTCGGGGAGGAACTGGCCGGCCGAGGAGCCGGCTCCGACGCCGCAGTTCCCGTCGGACTCACCCGGCGTCTTGATCCACAGCAGCATCTCGGCGCCCCCGCCCAGTTGGGTGGGCGTGCCGATGCGGCGGCCGGAGGGGTTGCACCACTGGCCGTTGGAGCCGTTGCCGTTGCGGCTGGTGTCCACGACGAACGGCTTGGTGTAGCCGTAGCGAGCGCTCAGCTGACTGTTGACGGCGTTGCCGTACGCGGTGTTCTGGGCCGTGGTGAAGTAGTTGGAGACGTTCAGCGAGAAGCCGTGCGCCTGCCGGAGGCCGGCCTCGTGGAGCCGGCGTGCCATGGTCGCCGCGTCGGTCCAGCCCGGGTTGCCGGCGTCGAGGTAGACCCAGGTGTTGGGAGCCTGGCGGCTGAACTCGGAGAGGGCGCCGGTGAGCATGGCCTCGCGCTCGTCGATCTGGGCCTGCGTCATGCACCCGTAGTCCCCGAGGGAGTCCGGTTCCAGGACAACGACGGCCGGACGGTTGGCGATGCCCCCGGCGAACTGGGCTATCCAGCTCGCGTAGGCGGACGGTGAGGACGCCCCGCCCGCGGAGTGTCCGCCGCAGTAGTCGCGGTTGTAGATGTTGTAGGCGACGAGAACGGGCAGCTTGTCCCGGCTGTCCGCGGCACCCGCGTACGCCCCGGTGGCCGTTCCGATGGTGCCGCTCCAGGAGCCGAACCAGCGGGCCATGGGCGTGTTGGCTATCGAGGAGTTGATCGCCGCGGCCCGGCCGTCGCCGGGGTTGGCGGCGGTCCATCGCTTGGCGCTGGAGTCGGGGTCCACGTAGAACCCGCTGGTCATGGTGGTCGGGTCGGCCGCGTGGGCGGACGGGGCGACGGCGAACGCGAGCGGCAGGGCGAGGAACGCTGCCACCACGGTGCGGAGTCTGCGGCCCATGTCTGTACCTCGGCTTCCTGGCAGGGATGCGCCGCCCGCCCTCGTCCTGAGCGTTCGACGCGCTGAAGGAAATGCGGTGGTGCGACGTCCCCGCACGGCGACGGCCTTGTGGGGGGAGTCTGCGAGCAGGGGTTCGATCCGACCCCGGGAGCGCTCCCAACTGGAAGCGCTTCCAGCCCGTGAGGTCGGTGATGCAACCGGTATGGTTGTGCCGTTCCGCTTGCCGTGTCAAGGGTCCGGTTGCGGGCATCGGTCATGCAGCAGAAAAGAGCGCCTCTCCTGGCTGGAAGCGCTCCCAATCCTTGGTCACCACCCCGTCGTCCGGGTCGGCCCCCGCCGCTCCGCCGGAGCGGCGGCATGGGCGAGGATGGGAGCCGTCCGGTCGACAGGAGAGGATCGCGTTCATGGCAGAGGATGCGCCCCGCCGGCAGCCGACGCTCGACGAGGTGGCCGAACTGGCAGGCGTCTCCCGTTCGGTCGCCTCACGCGCCCTCAACAACGCCCCGCACGTCAGCCGGGTCAAACGCGAGGCGGTCGAGAGGGCCGTCCGGCGACTCGAGTACGTGCCCAACTCGACCGCCCGGGCACTGGCCACCCGGCAGACGGGCGCGGCCGCCCTGGTCGTCTCGGGGGAGGACCCGTCGATCTTCGCCGACCCGTTCTTCGCGCAGGTGATCGTCGGTGCGTCGGCCGCTCTGGAGGAGGCCGACCTGCATCTGATGCTGTGTCTGGCCGCCTCCGACCGGGGCCGCAAGCGGGTGGAGGAACTCCTCCGGTCCAAGGGCGCCGACGGCGTCATGCTGATGGCGCTGCGCGAGGACGATCCCCTCGCGCGGATGGCCGAGAGGGCGACGATGCCCGTCGTGTTCGGCGGGCGACCGGTCGGTTCGGTGCCGCGCTGGTACGTGGACGTCGACAACGCCGGGGGTGCACGCGAGGCGACCGAGTACCTGATCTCGCTCGGTCGTACGCGGGTGGCCGCGCTCTGCGGGCGGCTGGACACCGAAGCCGGACGCACCCGGTACCGCGGGTACCGGGACGCCATGCTGGCGGCCGGTCTCGAACCGTTCCCGCCCCGCGAGGGGGACTTCACCGAGAGCAGCGGGGCCACCGCCATGGCCGCGCTGCTCATGGAGCGCCCCGATGTCGACGCGGTGTTCGCCGCCAACGACAACATGGGGGTGGGAGCGCTGCGCGCGTTGCGCGGGGCCGGCCGGAGGGTCCCCGACGATGTCGCGGTGGTGGGCTTCGACGACCTGGCCGTCGCGCAGGTCTCGGATCCTCCGCTCACCACCGTGCACCAGCCCATACAGGCCCTCGGGCGGGAGATGGCGCGCATGCTCGCCGCTCTCGTCAACGGGCAGGACCCCACCGCGCTGATCCTGCCCACCCGGCTGGTCGTCCGCGTCAGCGCCTGACGTCCGGCCGGTCCGCCCCGAGGACGTGGCGTGGCACTCCTGGGGCGCGGTCGGAGGCGCGGGCTCGCCGACGAAGACATCAGGCGGTTCTGCCTGCCGGCCCGCGTGGAGATGCGGTGTTAGCGATAACAACTCGCCTGGTGAGATGGGTTCGTGACGCCGCTGGATGGAGTGTGCGGTCCGTTCGGGGGAGACGCGCTGTGGACGGGTGGTGGAGCCGGAGAACTCCTCCTCCTTCGACGTGCACATGAGGACACGCCTGTCCGGTATCGGCCCCAGTGGCCGACGGGCGAAAGAAAGCGCTGGTCAGTGCCGTGAAGTGGCACTGAGGACTGCTCGGTCAGGCGTAGTCCGCTGAACCTCGCCGACGGTGGTTTCGTGACGTCCGTTGCCGGCCGGGCGATGATTTTCGCTGCACGAGCCTGGCTGTCGGGCGGTGTTAGCGGTAACAATTACCGGCGTCACAATTACCGGCGTCACAGTTCCGCCTGCTCAACCTGGCTTGATGGCACTCAATCCCCTGCGCGGGGTGGGGCACGGTGTGCATTGAGCTGTTCGGCTCCCCAGTCGCACCCGCTCGCGCGGTCACGGCCGGGCCGCATCCGACCGGTGCGCCCCGGTCCCGGCCGGCAGGGGGAACGGCTCGCGGTGCCGGTGGGGACTCCCCATGGCGGCTCGCACCACAACGATCAAGGTCCGGCACAGGCCGGCGCGCTTCGCAGCGACAGGAAGCCGCCGGGTGTCACCGGTCCGTTCACGGGGTTCGCGGGACCGGGGGGCCGTAAGGCCGGATCCGGACCGCGGACCGGCACGTACAGCACCACATCGACAGTCCGGACGGTTCCCTTCGGGACGGGCCGGAGCCGTTTGCCCAAGACGAGGAAGTCTTCATGCGCAGAGGAATTCTCCACCGCAGGCATCTGTCCGCGGTGTTCTCCGCCGCGGTCACGGTGCTCGCCGCGTTGGCGGCCACGCTGGTGGCCAACCCGGCCCAGGCGGCCACCAGCGGCGCCTTGCGCCACGCCGCCTCCAACCGGTGTCTCGACCTGCCGAACTCCGACACCGCCAACGGCGTGTACCTGCAGATCTGGGACTGTTCCGGAAACTCCAACCAGCAATGGACGTTGACGGACAGCAATCAGCTGACCGTACTCGGCAAGTGCCTGGACGTTCCGAACCACTCCACCACGGCCGGCGTCCAGTTGCAGATCTACTCCTGCAGCGGCGGCGCGAACCAGCAGTGGCGGGTGAACAGCGACGGCACGATCGTCGGCGTGGAGTCCGGGCTGTGCCTGGACGCGAAGGACAACGGCACGGCCAACGGCACGAGGGTGCAGCTGTGGACGTGCACCGGCAGCAACAACCAGAAGTGGAGCGGCCTGACCGGAGGGTCGACCCCGACCACCCCGCCGCCGGGCGGCTCGTGCAGTCTGCCCTCCACCTACCGGTGGTCGTCGACGGGTGCGCTGGCGCAGCCGAAGAGCGGGTGGGTGTCGTTGAAGGACTTCAGTGCGGTGATGCACAACGGCAAGCGTCTGGTGTACGGGTCGTACTCGACGGGGTCGTCGTACGGTTCCATGGCGTTCAGTCCGTTCACGAACTGGTCGGACATGGGGTCGGCGGGTCAGAACGCGATGAGTCAGGCGGCGGTGGCGCCGACGTTGTTCTACTTCGCGCCGAAGAACGTCTGGGTGCTGGCGTACCAGTGGGGTTCGGCGGCGTTCATGTACCGCACGTCGAGCGATCCGACCAACGCGAACGGCTGGTCGGCGCCGCAGGCGCTGTTCACGGGCAGCATCTCCGGTTCGGACACGGGTCCGATCGACCAGACGCTGATCGCGGACGGTCAGAACATGTATCTGTTCTTCGCCGGTGACAACGGGAAGATCTACCGGGCGAGCATGCCGATCGGGAACTTCCCGGGCAATTTCGGTTCTTCGTACACGACGATCATGAGTGACACCAAGGCGAATCTGTTCGAGGCGGTCCAGGTGTACAAGGTGCAGGGTCAGAACCAGTACCTGATGATCGTGGAGGCGATGGGTGCCAACGGGCGGTACTTCCGTTCGTTCACGTCCTCGAGTCTGAACGGTTCGTGGACGCCGCAGGCGGCCACCGAGAGCAACCCGTTCGCGGGCAAGGCGAACAGTGGTGCCACGTGGACCAACGACATCAGTCACGGTGACCTGGTCCGCAGCAACCCGGACCAGACCATGACGATCGACCCGTGCAACCTCCAGCTCCTGTACCAGGGCAAGGCCCCGAACTCGGGCGGCGACTACAACGCGCTGCCCTACCGGCCGGGTGTCCTCACCCTCCAGCGCTGACCCACCCGATCCGGATGATCGCACGGGAACCCCGGCCGCACCGCGGCCGGGGTTCCCCGCCCGGGGGTACCGGGCCGGGCGGGACGGCGAGGCCCGGCGGCGCGGCCCCAGGGGGACAGGTCCGGTGCACGGGGAAAACAACTGGCCGGTAGGTTGCGGGAGTTACCGAAGCAGCCATACAGAACCGTGCCGGAGAGTGTCGTGGTCCGTCCCTTCGACGTCAACGAGATCTATCCCGACGACCCGGCCGACTCGGTGCGGCTTCCCCGTCGGAGGGCCGGGGGGTCACCGCAGAGTCTCGCGGTGACGCTGCTGGCCGACTACACGTTGCGCACCCGTGCGCCCGTGCCGTCCGGGGCGATCGTGGCGCTCCTGGGGGAGTTCGGCGTCACCCCCGCCGCAGGCCGCACCGCCATCAGCCGGCTGGCGCGGCGGGGCGTGCTGGAGAGCAGCAGGCACGGGCGGCACAGCTCCTACCGGCTGAGTGACCCCGCCGCGGTCAACCTCTCCCTCTCAGGGCATTCGATCGTGGCGTTCACCGAGCGGGCCGAGAGGTGGGACGGCTCGTGGACGGTCATCTCCTTCTCGCTGCCCGAGGGCCGTAGCGCCGAGCGGCGGACGCTGCGGGGACGACTGCGCTGGCTCGGGTACGCGCCGCTGTACGACGGGCTGTGGCTGTCGCCCCGGCCGTTCACCCCGAGGGCGCGCGAGGAAATGGCCCAGGTCGGCCCGGGCTCGCTGACGGTCTTCCGGGCCCAGCACGTGGAACTGGAGTCGGCCGCCCGCCGCGATCCGCTGGACGCCTGGGACGTCGACGCCATCGCCGAGGAGTACACGTCCTTCGTCGACCGGTGGAGTCCGCTGCTCGACCGGATACGGGCCGGTGGGGTGGGCGGCGTCGAGGCCGTCTGCGCGCGCACCGAGGTGATGGACACCTACCGCCGGTTCCACGTCCTCGACCCGCGGCTGCCGATGCGGTGCATGCCGCCGGGCTGGCGGAGGGAGCAGGTCAGGGACATCTTCACCACGGTCTACGACGGCCTCGCCGCGACCGCCCAGGAGCACGTGCGGACGGTGGCCGCACTGCCCGGCGCCGCGGACGGCGGTGTCGGGGCGCACACCACCTCGGATCTGCTCGCGGGAGTGTGGCTCGGGGAGACTCCGTCGGGCAACTCCGGGTCGGCGCCGATTGATTGACGGTTTTCTGTCCGGGGGATACGGTCATTGTTATATGAGGCAGGGCTCCTGGATCTCATGGTGGCCGCACGCGGCGCTCGTTCCTTGTCCGCGAGGGGCGCGTGCGGCCACCGCCTTGATCGGCCGCAGCCTCATCGTGCGCAGCGTCATCGTGCGCAGCGTCAGGTCCGCAGCGTCAGGTCCGCAGCGTCAGGTCCGCAGTTCCATCGGCCCGCAGCTCCAACGGCCGCAGACAGTCGCGCCCGCGTCGCGAGCCCGCACGTGGGCGTTCCCCCCACAGCCGCACGGACGGCCTCGGCCGGATGCCGTGCGGCGCATTCCGAGGAGTCCGCAGTGAAGAGTCCACGCAGACCGTTAGCAAGGCTGGCCGCCGCGGTGGTGGCGGTCGGCATCGTGCTCATCGGCCTCGTCACGGTGGCGCCGGCCCAGGCCGCGTCGCTGAACCAGGTGACCAACTTCGGCGACAATCCCGGCAACATGCAGATGCACGTCTACGTACCGGACAGCCGCCCCGCGAAGCCGGCCGTCGTGGTGGCCATGCACGGCTGCGGCGGAACCGGCCCGAACTTCTACTCCGGCAGCGAGTTCGCCTCACTCGCCGACCGGTACGGGTTCATCGTCGTCTACCCGACCGCGACCCAGTCGGCGGGCTTCGGCAAGTGCTTCGACACCTGGTCGGACGCGGCCAAGCGCCGCGGCGGCGGCAGCGACCCCGTCTCGATCGTCTCGATGATCAACTACGTGAAGCAGCAGTACGCCGCCGACCCGAACCAGGTCTACGCCACCGGGAGTTCCTCCGGCGGAATGATGACCCAGCACATGCTCGCCCTCTACCCGGACGTGTTCAAGGCCGGCGCCTCCTTCATGGGTGTTCCGTTCGGATGCTTCGCCAACGCGGCGGACTACCCGCCCGGCACGAGCAGGTGCACCGGCGGAAGCATGACCAAGACCCCGCAGCAGTGGGGTGACCTGGTGCGGCAGGCGTACCCCGGGTTCAGTGGAACACGGCCGCGGATCCAGCTGTGGCACGGCACCGGCGACACCCTCGTGCCGTACCAGCTGCTGCAGGAGAGCGTCAAACAGTGGACCGACGTGTTCGGGCTCAGCCAGACGCCGACGTCCTCCGACACCCCGCAGCCGGGCTGGAACCGCCAGCGATTCGCCAACTCGTCCGGCGCGGTGAACGTCGAGGCGTACAGCATCCAGGGCGCCGGCCACTCCCTGCCGTCGAGCGGGATGGCGGCCCAGGCCGTCCAGTTCTTCGGCCTGACCGGCAGCACCCCCGGCCCCGGCCCGACGACCGGAGGCCCCAGCACCCCGCCGGCCGAGGGGGCCACCTGCAAGGTGACCGCCGCGGTCACCTCCTGGAGCAACGGGCTCACCGAGAACCTCACGATCACGAACACCGGCAACTCGGCGGTGAGCGGATGGTCGCTCGCGTTCACCCTGCCCGCCGGGCAGGCGATCACCAACGGATGGAACGCCACCTACAAGGGGACCGGCGGCCAGGTGACCGCCACCAACGTGGGCTACAACGGCACGATCGCCGCAGGCGGGTCCACGACGATCGGCTTCCAGGCGACCCACAGCGGCAACACCGCCTCGCCGACCGGGTTCACCCTCAACGGCGCCCCCTGCACCGCGGGCTGACGGGAGGTCCGACCGGAACACCGGGCAGGCCGGAGTCCCTCAGGGGGCTCCGGCCTTGCCCGCGTGCTGCCCGTCAGGCCCCGCGTGCGCGTACACCGCCAGGCGTCCCACGACGGCTGCACGCGTCCGAACCATTGACAGGTTTCCTGATCGTCTCGACACTGGCCATCGATCAGGAAACCTGACAGTTTTTTGGGCCGGCAGTGCGAAGGAGCCCTGGCATGAAGCCCTCAGATCCCCCCTCCGGCGACACCACGCAGCTGCGCCGTGCCGTGACCTCCAGCTTCCTCGGCAGCGTCATCGAGTACTACGACTTCCTGCTCTACGCGACCGCCTCCGCGGTGGTCTTCGCCGAGGTGTTCTTCTCCGACCTCGATCCCCTGGCCGGTACGGTGGCCAGCTTCGGCACCCTCGCCACCGGTTACGTGGCCCGGCCGCTCGGCGGTGTGCTGTTCGGTCACTTCGGGGACCGGCTGGGCCGCAAGAACATGCTGGTGCTCTCGATGACGCTGATGGGCGTCGCCAGCTTCCTGATCGGCGTGCTTCCCACCCATGCGAGCGCCGGCAGCCTGGCGCCGATCGCGCTGGTCCTGCTGCGGGTGCTGCAGGGTGTCGCGGTGGGCGGCGAGTGGGGCGGCGCGGTGCTGATGTCCGCCGAACACGCCAAGAGGCGGCGCGGGTTGTGGGCGAGCTTCACCAACGCGGGCGCGCCGTGCGGCATGGCGCTGTCCACGGTCGTGATGTCGGCGACCGCCTCGGCCGTCGGCGAAGAGGCGTTCCTCGCCTGGGGCTGGCGCATACCGTTCCTGCTGAGCGTCGTGCTGCTGGCCATCGGTCTGTTCGTGCGACTGCGGGTGACGGAGACGCCCGTCTTCGCCTCGGCCGCCGCCGAGGGCGCGCCCCGCCGCGCCCCGCTGTGGGACGTGCTGCGCAACCATCCGCGGGTGCTGCTGCTCGGCGTGGGGGTCGGGCTGAGCGCGTTCGTGATGCAGGGCACCCTGACCACGTTCATCATCTCCTACGCGGTACGGGGCGGGTTCGGCCGTGACACGGTGCTGAACGCCCTCACCGTCTCGTCGACGCTGGCCGTCGTCGGCATCGTCGGCTGGTCCGCGGTCAGTGACCGGTTCGGCCGCCGGCCCATCGTCGCCGCGGGCGCGGTGGCGGTGGGCGCCTACGCTTTCGTGCTCTTCCCGCTGGTCGACAGCGGCAGCACCGCCCTGCTGGTGGTGGCCGTCGTCGTGGGGCAGTCGGTACTGCACCCGATGATGTACGGGCCGCTGGCCGCGTTGTACACGGAACTGTTCGCCACCCGCAGCCGCTACACCGGAGCCTCGCTCGGCTATCAGCTCGCGGGTCTCGGGGCCGGCTTCGCGCCGCTGATCTTCGCCCAGGCGCAGGCGCTCGGTGGCGGCACGACCGCCATCTCCGTGGTCATCGCCGGGTTCTGCGCACTCACCCTCGTCTGTGTCCTGGTGCTGGGCGAGACCAGCCGTAACGAACTCTCCGCGCCCGCCGGGCATCACCTGGAGGAGCGCGAGACGGTCTGAACCGCGTGGCCGTGCCGGTCGCCCCGCGCCCGCTCCGTCACCGGGGCGGGCGCAGGGCCCGCCAGGAACCGTCGAGGGACGAGCGCAGGCGCGCGCGTTCCGCCCGGCTCAGCCCCGAGAGCATCAACTCCTCGATCCCGGCGTGCGCGTCGGCGTACTCGGCGAGGAGGCTGCGGCCCTCCTCCGTGAGGTGCACCAGCAGTTCGCGGCGGCTGGCCGGGTTGGGGGAGCGGGAGATCAGTTCGCGCTGCTCCAGCGAGCGCAGCATGTCGGCCATGGCCTGGGGCGTGACGAAGGAGTCGCGGGCCAGCTGGGCCGCCGAGATGCCGTCGCGCCGCTCGAGCACGGTGAGCGCCGTGTACTGAAGGGTGGTCACGCCGGAGCCGCGCAGCATCTCGTCGAGCCGCGCCCGGATGACGAGTTCGAGGCGCTTGACCGCGTACAGCAGTGACGGCGCGCTCCGGCCCTCGGCTTCTTCCACCGTTTCCCTCCCAGCTATTGACAGGAATCCTGATGGTATCAACGATGGTTGATCATCAAGTTTCCTGATGGTCTGGAGATGGTGTGACCGCAGAGAACAACCTCCCCGCATCCTTGTCGCTGGACCGTCACGGTGACATCGCGGTCCTGACCCTGAGCCGCTCCGCCAAGCGCAACGCCCTGGACGACGCCACGGTACTCGGCCTCGGCGCATTCTTCGACGCCCCGCCCGCCTGGGCGAAGGCGGTCGTGCTGGCCGCCGACGGCGAGCACTTCTGCGCGGGGCTCGACCTCGCGGAGCTCATGGAACGGGACGCCGTGCAGGGCCTGCACCACTCCCGCATGTGGCACCGCGCCTTCGCGCGGATCGAGGCCGGGACGGTCCCGGTGATCGCCGTGCTCAAGGGCGCCGTGGTGGGTGGCGGCCTGGAACTGGCCGCGGCGGCCCACCTGAGGATCGCCGAGGACTCCGCCTTCTTCGTCCTGCCGGAGGGCGAGCGCGGCCTGTTCGTCGGGGGAGGAGCCTCCGTCCGGCTGCCACGGCTCATCGGCGTCGCCCTGATGGCCGACATGATGCTCACCGGCCGGGTGCTGAACGCCGACGAAGGCGCCGCCGCCGGACTCGCCACCTACCGGACTGCCGACGGGGAGGGCCTGGCCAAGGCGCTCGAACTCGCCGCCCGCGTCGCCCGCAACTCTCCCGTCACCAACTACGCGGTGATCCACGCCCTGCCCAGGATCGCCGAGGCCTCGCCCGAGACCGGTCTGCTCCTCGAGTCCCTGATGGCCGGCGTCGCCCAGAGCAGTGGCGAGGCCAAGGACCGGATGAACGCCTTCCTGTCCGGCCGGGC
>NZ_JACADT010000460.1:0-4374 GCF_013421635.1 Streptomyces sp. UH6
CCGCCGTCGCGGCGGAAGGCGAACGGGGCGCCGTTGTGGGAGGCGGCGACCTCGCGGACGATCGAGAGGCCGAGGCCGGAGCCGGGGAGGCTGCGGGCGGCCGGGGTGCGGTAGAAGCGGTCGAAGACGCGGCCCAGGTGGGCGGGGGCGATGCCGGGGCCGCGGTCGAGGACCTCCACGCGGACGGGGCCGGAGCCCTCGGGGCGGATCACCCGGACCTCGATGGGGCCGGTGCCGTCCTGGTCGAACTTGGCGGCGTTCTCCACCAGGCTGGAGATGGCCCGCTGGAGGGCCGAGGCGCGGCCGTCGACCGTGGTGTCGCCGGTGACGGCGACCCGGATGTCGCGGCCGGTGCGGCGGCGGGCGTGCACGGCGACGTCCTCGGCGAGTTCCGCGAGGTCGACCGGGCGGACGGGTTCGGCGTCCGACTGGCCCGCCGCGAGGTCGACCAGCTCGTTGACCAGGTCGGTCAGCTCGCGTGACTCGGTGGCCAGGTCGTCCACCAGTTCCTCGCGGGCCCGCGGCGGGAGCTCGTCGATCCGGCGGAGCGTCGAGATGTTGGTGCGCAGCGAGGTCAGCGGCGTGCGCAGCTCGTGGCCGGCGTCCTGGACCAGGCGGCGCTGGTCCTCCTCGGACTGGGCGAGCCGGTCGAGCATGCGGTCGAAGGAGCGGCCGAGGCGGCCCACCTCGTCGCCGCCGGTGACCGGGACCTGGATGGACAGCCGGCGGGTGCGGGCCACCGCCTCGGCGGCGTCGGTCAGGGCGACCAGGCGGCGGGTGATGCGGTGGGCGAGCCACCAGCCGAAGAGGCCGGCGGCGAAGACGACGGCGACGATCTGCCAGGCGGTGCGCCGCTGGAGTTCGCGCAGCAGGTCCTCGGTGTCGCTGAACTCGTGGGCGACCTGGACCGCCCCGCGTCCGCCGCCGAGGGAGACGGTGGCGATGCGGTACATGTCGTGGCCGGCTTCGATGTCGGCGTGCTCGACGGTGCGTCCGGCGGCCTGCTGGAGGGCGGTGCGGCGGTCCTCGGCGGTGACCGGGAGGGCGGGGCGGCCGGGGTCGTCCACCGAACCGTCCGGTCCCAGGACCTGCACGACCGTGCGGCTGGGGCGGACGATGTCGTGGCCGGGGACGTGCGAGGAGAAGTCCTCCGGGGTCATCCGCCGCTCCCGGACCTCGGCCCGCAGGTCGCCGACCACCTCGGCGAATATCGTCTGCTGGTCGATCCGCACCATCCGCGCGGCGGCGCTGTAGGAGAGCAGGCCGACCACCACGGTGACCGCGGCGGCGACCGCCGCGAAGGAGACGGCGAAGCCGGTGCGCAGCGAGGCCAGCCGGCCGTGGCGTGCGGGCATCCGCTCAGCCCTCCCGCAGCACGTACCCGACGCCCCGCACGGTGTGGATCAGCTGCGGGGCGCCCGGTTCGTCGAGCTTGCGGCGCAGGTAGCCGACGTAGACGGCGAGGTTCTTGGAGCCGGGGCCGAAGTCGTAGCCCCAGATGCGGTCGTAGATGGTGGCGTGGTCGAGGACCACGCCCGCGTGGCGCAGCAGCAGTTCCAGCAGGTCGAACTCGGTGCGGGTGAGCTCCATCTCGCGCTCGCCGCGCCAGACGCGGCGGGCGGAGGGGTCCATCCGCAGCCCGGCCGCGGTCAGGGCCCTGGGGCCGGTGGTGTTCGGGTCCTGCGCGGCGGGCGCGGGCAGGGGTTCCTTGCCGGCCCGGCGCAGCAGGGCGCGCAGGCGGGCGAAGACCTCGTCCACCTCGAACGGCTTGGGCACGTAGTCGTCCGCCCCGGCGTCCAGGCCGGCGATCCGGTCGGCGGTCTCGACCAGCGCGGTCAGCATCAGGATCGGTGTGCGGTCGCCGCGGGCGCGCAGTTCGCGGCAGACCTGGAGGCCATCGACGCCGGGCATCATCACGTCCAGCACCAGGACGTCGGGCGCGGTGGCGGTGGCCTGCTCGAGCGCGGCGGCGCCGTCGGAGACGGCGGTGACCTGGTAGCCCTCCAGGGTGAGGGCGCGGGCCAGCGCGTTGCGGATGGCGCGGTCGTCCTCGGCGAGCAGCACGGTGTGGGGCACGCGCACAGTGTGTCATTTCCGTGCAGGTGCCCCACAGGCCGTGCGGCGGGACGGGGCCCGGTGGGTCAGGACGGGCGGCGCAGCGCCTGGAGGGCCTGCTCGAAGGGGACGGTCTCCAGCTCGCCGACCCGGACGACGGCGGGGTCGTCCTCCTGCGCGGTGCGGGCGGCGGGCAGCCGGGCGGGCCCGGCCATCAGGGCCGCGAGCTGGCCCGCCGCGCGCTCGATGCGCTCCGGCAGTCCCTCGGCGCCCCAGTCCTCCGAGGCCGCGTACACGCCGGTCGGCACGACCACGGCCTTCAGGTGGCTGAAGAGCGGCCGCAGCGCGTGGTCCAGCACCAGGGAGTGGCGGGCCGAACCACCGGTCGCGGCGATCAGCACCGGCTTGCCGTCCAGGGCGCCCCGGTCCAGGACGTCGAAGAACGCCTTGAACAGTCCGCTGTAGGAGGCGGAGAAGACCGGGGTGACGACGATCAGCCCGTCGGCCTCGGCGACCGCCTGCTGGGCGGCGGCGAGCTCGCGGCCCGCGTAGCCGTTGGTGAAGTTGTGCGCGATCTCCACGGCGAGGTCGCGCACCTCGATCACCTGGATCCCGGCGTCCGTGCGGCCGGCGGTGGCCTGGGCCAGGCGGTCGGCCAGCAGCCGGGTGGACGACGGGACGCTCAGCCCCGCCGAGACGACGACCAGCTTCCTCATCGTGCGGTCTCCTTCTCCTTCTCGTCCGTCGTGGAGGCACCGGCGGTCCCGGCCCCGGCCCCGGTCCCGGTCCCGGCCTGGGCCTCGGCCTTGGCCGCCTCGTCGGCGGCGACGAGCGAGGCGTGGGTGGGCGCGTCCGGCACGTCGGCCGGGCGGCCCTTGGCGAACTCCTCGCGGAGCACCGGGACGACCTCCTCGCCGAGGATGTCGAGCTGCTCCAGCACGGTCTTCAGCGGCAGGCCCGCGTGGTCCATCAGGAACAGCTGGCGCTGGTAGTCGCCGGCCACCTCGCGGAACGACAGGGTCCGCTCGATGACCTCCTGCGGGGAGCCGACGGTCAGCGGGGTCTCGCGGGTGAACTCCTCCAGGGAGGGGCCGTGGCCGTAGACCGGCGCGTTGTCGAAGTAGGGGCGGAACTCGCGGACCGCGTCCTGGCTGTTCTTCCGCATGAACACCTGGCCGCCGAGCCCGACGATGGCCTGCTCGGGGCGGCCGTGCCCGTAGTGGGCGAACCGGGTCCGGTAGAACTCGACCATCCGGCGGGTGTGGTCGGAGGGCCAGAAGATGTTGTTGTGGAAGAAGCCGTCGCCGTAGTAGGCGGCCTGCTCGGCGATCTCGGGGGACCGGATCGAGCCGTGCCAGACGAACGGCGGGACGTCGTCCATGGGGCGGGGCGTGGAGGTGAAGCCCTGCAGCGGCGTGCGGAACTTGCCCTCCCAGTTCACCACGTCCTCCCGCCAGAGGCGGCGGAGCAGGGCGTAGTTCTCGATGGCGAGGTTGATGCCCTCACGGATGTCCTGGCCGAACCACGGGTAGACCGGGCCGGTGTTGCCGCGGCCCATCATCAGGTCCACCCGGCCGTCCGCGAGGTGCTGGAGCATCGCGTAGTCCTCGGCGATCTTCACCGGGTCGTTGGTGGTGATCAGCGTGGTCGAGGTGGAGAGGGTGAGGGTCTTCGTCCGCGCCGCGATGTAGCCGAGCATCGTGGTGGGCGAGGAGGGCACGAAGGGCGGGTTGTGGTGCTCGCCGGTGGCGAAGACGTCGAGCCCGACCTCCTCGGCCTTGAGCGCGATGGCGACCATGGCCTTGATGCGTTCCCGCTCGCTCGGCGTGCGGCCGGTGGTGGGGTCGGTCGTCACGTCGCCGACCGAGAAGATCCCGAACTGCATGGTCATGGTCGCTCACTCCAATGTTGTTGACCATTGAACTATATCCGACAACGAGGCGGGTGCGGCAGGTATTCCGGTCCGCTCCGGGCCGGCGGGGCATGGCATGGTGGCCCGATGGGGATTGCGAGGTCCGCGGGGCTGTTCGTGCTGGCCGCGGTGCTGGAGATCGGCGGCGCGTGGCTCGTCTGGCAGGGGTTCCGGGAGAGCCGCGGGTGGGTGTGGATCGGGGCCGGGGTGCTGGCCCTGGGGGCCTACGGCTTCGTCGCCACGTTCCAGCCGGACGGGGAGTTCGGGCGGGTGCTCGCCGCGTACGGCGGGGTGTTCGTCGCGGGCTCCATCGCCTGGGGCGCCCTCGCCGACGGCTACCGGCCCGACCGGTGGGACGTCGCGGGCGCGCTCGTCTGCCTCCTGGGCATGGCCCTGATCATGTACGC
>NZ_JACADT010000461.1:0-4373 GCF_013421635.1 Streptomyces sp. UH6
CCCGCGTACGGCCGGGCCGTGGCCGCGCTGGTGCCGTTCTCGGCGGCCTACTTCGGGCTGCTGATGGCCGTGCCGCTGTACTGGCAGCAGGAGCGCGGGCTGAGCGGCACCATGACCGGGCTGCTGATGGCGCCGCAGTTCCTGTGCAGCGGCACCGTGATGCAGTTCTCGGGCCGGATCGCCGACCGGCTGCCGCCCCGGCGCCTGGCGCTGCCCGGCACGCTGCTGGCCACGTCCGCGTACCTGGCGGTCGCCCTCCTGACGGGTGACGCGCAGGTACCGGTCGGCTGGGTGGTGGCGGCGCTCGGGGTGCTGGGCGTGGGGGTCGGGCTGGTCAACATGCCGCTGATGACGGCCGCCACCCAGGGGCTGTCCGGCCCGGAGACCGCCGGGGGCACCACCGCCCTGAACGTGGTGAGCCGCCTCGCCGCCGGCGCCGGAACCGCGCTGTTCGCCCTGCTCCTGCCGGCCGGGGACGGCTTCCGGACGACGCTGCTGTGCGGGGCGGGGCTGATGGCGCTGACCGTGCCGGCCGTCCTCCGGCTCCCGGACGACACCCCGTCCTGACGCCCGCCGGCACCGCGACCCCGCATACGTCGGCGGCCCGCACACGGCGGCGCCCCGGACCGGAAGGCTCTTCCGGTCCGGGGCGCCGCCGTGTGCGGTCGCCGAGGGGCTCAGCCCTCGCTGACGCCGAGCTTCTCCAGGATCAGTTCCTTGACGCGGGCCGCGTCGGCCTGGCCACGGGTGGCCTTCATGACCGCGCCGACCAGCGCTCCGGCCGCCGCCACCTTGCCGCCGCGGATCTTGTCCGCGACACCCGGGTTGCCGGCGATCGCCTCGTCCACGGCCGTGCCCAGCGCGCCCTCGTCGGAGACGACCTTCAGGCCGCGCTTGTCCACGACCTCGTCCGGCGTGCCCTCGCCGGCGAGCACGCCCTCGATGACCTGGCGGGCCAGCTTGTCGTTGAGCTCGCCCTTGGCGACCAGCTCGGACACCCGCGCCACCTGGTCCGGGGTGATCGCCAGCTGGTCGGGCGCGACGCCCGACTCGTTGGCGCTGCGGGCCAGTTCACCCATCCACCACTTGCGGGCGGAGGCGGCGTCCGCGCCGGCCTCGATCGTCCGGACGATCAGGTCCAGCGTGCCGGCGTTGAGGATGGCCTGCATGTCGGTGCCCGACACGCCCCACTCCTCGCGCAGCCGGTTGCGGCGGGCCAGCGGCAGCTCCGGCAGCGAGCCGCGGATCTCCTCGACCCACTCGCGGGACGGGGCGACCGGGACCAGGTCCGGCTCCGGGAAGTAGCGGTAGTCCTCCGCCTCCTCCTTCACGCGGCCCGAGGTCGTGGACCCGGTGTCCTCGTGGAAGTGGCGGGTCTCCTGCACGATGGTGCCGCCGGAGGACAGCACCGCCGCGTGCCGCTGGATCTCGAAGCGGGCGGCCCGCTCCACCGAGCGCAGCGAGTTGACGTTCTTGGTCTCGCTGCGGGTGCCGAACTTCTCCCGGCCGTGCGGGCGCAGCGACAGGTTGACGTCGCAGCGCATCTGGCCCTGCTCCATGCGGGCCTCGGAGACGCCGAGGGCACGGATCAGCTCGCGCAGCTCGCGCACGTAGGCGCGGGCCACCTCGGGAGCGCGCTCACCGGCGCCCACGATGGGCTTGGTGACGATCTCGATCAGCGGGATGCCGGCCCGGTTGTAGTCCAGCAGGGAGTGCGAGGCGCCGTGGATGCGGCCGGTGGCACCGCCGACGTGCAGCGACTTGCCGGTGTCCTCCTCCATGTGGGCGCGCTCGATCTCGACGCGGAAGGTCTCCCCGTCCTCCAGCTGCACGTCGAGGTAGCCGTTGAAGGCGATCGGCTCGTCGTACTGGGAGGTCTGGAAGTTCTTCGGCATGTCCGGATAGAAGTAGTTCTTCCGGGCGAAGCGGCACCACTCGGCGATCTCGCAGTTCAGCGCGAGACCGATCTTGATTGCCGACTCCACGCCGGTCGCGTTGACGACCGGGAGCGCGCCGGGCATGCCGAGGCAGGTGGGGCAGGTCTGGGTGTTCGGGTCCGCGCCGAGCGAGGTCGAACAACCGCAGAACATCTTGGTGTTGGTGCCGAGTTCGACATGGACCTCGAGGCCCATGACGGGGTCGTAGGACGCCAGCGCGTCCTCGTACGACACCAGGTCGGTCGTGGTGGTCACGGTGAAACTTCCCTCTCAGCCCAGCAGGACGTCGTCGTCGCCCAGCTGCTTCAGATCGCGCAGCAGGAGGGCGAGGCCGGTGACGATGGCGACGCCGGAGACGGCCGCGTCCAGCAGCCGCAGGGTGTCGCTCTCCGTACGGGCCTTGCGGATCTGCTTGACGACCGTCACGGCACCGAAGGCGGTGGTGGCGATGGACAGGTAGGTCCCGGTGCGGGACTTCTTGAAGCCCTTGGCCTTGTTCAGCGAGTTCACAGTGACGGAGCCTCCTCGAGGAGCGGGTGTCCCCACCTTTCCACGAAGGCGGCCTCGACCGCTGCCCCGACCTTGTAGAGACGGTCGTCCTTCATCGCCGGGGCGATGATCTGCAGGCCCACCGGGAGGTTGTCCTCCGGCGCGAGACCGCAGGGCAGCGACATGGCCGAGTTGCCCGCGAGGTTGGTCGGGATGGTGCACAGGTCGGCCAGGTACATCGCGATCGGGTCGTCGGCGCGCTCGCCGATCGGGAAGGCGGTGGTCGGCGTGGTCGGCGACACGATGACGTCGACCTGCTCAAAGGCCTTCTCGAAGTCCCGGGTGATCAGCGTGCGGACCTTCTGCGCGCTGCCGTAGTAGGCGTCGTAGTAGCCGGAGCTGAGCGCGTAGGTGCCGAGCATGATGCGGCGCTTGACCTCGTCGCCGAAGCCGGCCTCACGGGTGAGCGAGGTGACCGACTCGGCCGAGGCCGTGCCGTCGTCGCCGACGCGCAGGCCGTAACGCAGGCCGTCGAAGCGGGCCAGGTTGGACGAGCACTCGGAGGGCGCGATCAGGTAGTACGCGGAGAGGGCCAGGTCGAAGGACGGGCAGTCCAGCTCGACGATCTCGGCGCCCAGCTCCTTGAGCAGCTCGACCGACTCCTCGAACCGCTGCACCACGCCGGCCTGGTAGCCCTCGCCGCGGAACTGCTTGACCACGCCGACGCGCATGCCGGCCACGGAGCCGTTGCGGGCCGCCTCGACGACCGGCGGGACCGGGGCGTCGATGGAGGTGGAGTCCATCGGGTCGTGGCCGGCGATCGCCTCGTGCAGCAGGGCCGCGTCGAGGACGGTGCGGGCGCAGGGGCCGCCCTGGTCCAGGGAGGACGAGAACGCCACCATGCCGTAACGGGAGACCGCGCCGTAGGTCGGCTTGACGCCGACCGTGCCCGTGACGGCGGCCGGCTGGCGGATGGAGCCGCCGGTGTCGGTGCCGATGGCCAGCGGGGCCATGTACGCGGCGAGCGCGGCGGAGGAACCGCCGCCGGAGCCGCCGGGGATGCGGGTGAGGTCCCACGGGTTGCCGGTCGGGCCGTAGGCGCTGTTCTCGGTGGAGGAGCCCATCGCGAACTCGTCCATGTTGGTCTTGCCGAGGATGACGACGTCGGCCGCCTTCAGGCGCTTGACCAGCGTGGCGTCGTACGGCGGGATCCAGCCCTCGAGGATCTTGGAGCCGACCGTGGTCGGGACGCCCTCGGTGGTGAAGATGTCCTTCAGCGCCAGCGGCACGCCGGCCAGCGGGCCGAGCTTCTCGCCGCGCTCGCGCTTGGCGTCGACCTCGCGGGCCTGCGCGAGGGCGCCCTCGCGGTCGATGTGCAGGAAGGCGTTGACCTTCTCGTCGACGGCCTCGATGCGGGCGAGGTGGGCCTCGGCCACCTCGACGGCCGTGAGTTCGCCGGAGGCGATCTTCTCCGCGGTCGCGGCCGCGGTGAGCCTGATGATCTCGGACTTGGTGATCTCGGTCATGACTACTGCTCCTCACCCAGGATCTGCGGCACCTTGAAACGCTGCTGCTCCTGGGCAGGGGCGCCGGAGAGCGCCTGCTCCGGGGTGAGCGAGGGACGGACCTCGTCCGCCCGCATGACGTTGGTCAGCGGGAGCGGGTGGGAGGTCGGGGGCACGTCTTGGTCGGCGACCTCGCTGACGCGGGCGACCGCGCCGATGATGTCGTCGAGCTGGCCTGCGAAGTGGTCGAGCTCTTCGGGCTTCAGCTCCAGACGCGCCAGCCGGGCGAGGTGGGCGACCTCCTCGCGCGTGATGCCAGGCATGCAGCGATCCTCTGGGGTGAGAGTTCTGTGTGGTGTGGAACCCCAATCCTATGGCTCGCGGACGGCCCGCCACGCACCGGTTTCCCCGGGGCCCCCTTTCGGGTTCCGCGGCACGGCGC
>NZ_JACADT010000462.1:0-4369 GCF_013421635.1 Streptomyces sp. UH6
CATAGCCCAAAGAGGGGTTCAAGTTAGGTAAGGCTAAGCTAAGTTATGGCCAGTCAGACGCTCTCCGGAGCATCGTCCCAAGGAGCTTGATCACCCATGCGCAACACCTCCCTCGCCCTCCGCCGCGCCGCCGCGATCACGGTCGCCGCTGCCGCCGGTCTCTCCCTCGCGGCCCCGGCCGCCACCGCCGGCCCCCAGGCCGGCAAGGGCGCCGGCAAGCACGACGCCCCGTCGATCGCGACCAAGACCGCCGTCGCCAAGGGCCAGTACCAGACCGCCTACTCGGAGCGCAACGACGTGCTCTGGGCCGCCAGCGCCGTGGGACGCCCGCCGGTCACCCAGACCGCGCTGCTCAAGCTCGACCCCGACACCCTCGAGGTCATCGACACCATCACCCCGCCGCTGGTCGACGAGACGACCGGCGCGCGTGAGGCCGTCTACGGCGTCGAGGTGGACGACGAGAACAACACCGTCTGGGTCACCAACACCCGCGACAACGGCGTGGCCGTCTACAGCCAGCGGACCGGCGAGCACCTCGCCTTCATCCCGGACGTCAGCCACGCCCGCGAGGTCGTGATCGACACCCGCCGCGACACCGCATGGGTCAGCGCGGTGAACTCCGCCGAGGTCGTCGCCTTCGACACCGACACCTTCGAGGAGAAGCGCCGCGTCACCGTCGAGGGCTCCCGCCCGGCCGGCCTGGCGCTCGAGGAGCGCAGCGGCAAGGTCTACGCGAGCGACCTGAACGGCGACCGGATCATCGAGATCTCCCCCTACAAGGAGACCGTGGAGCTGCACCCGGCCGGTGCCGGCGCCATCTCGGTCTCGCTGTCCAAGAACGGCAGGACCGCGTACACCGCCAACCAGACCGACGGCACCGTCACGGTCACCGACCTGAGGACCAGCACCGTCACCGCGACCATCCCGACCGGCGAGGGCGCCCTGTCCGTCCGCACCGACTTCAGGACGGGCAAGCTGGTCGTCGCCAACCGCGTCGCCGCCACCGTCTCGATCGTCGACCCCAGGCGCGGCACGGTCCAGAACCTCGCCACCGAGGCCAACCCGAACCACGTGGAGATCGAGGACGGCATCGCCTACGTGGTCGACAAGTCCGGCGCCAACGCCGACGGCGGCGACTTCGCCTACCGCATCGACCTGGGTCACTGAGCCACACCCGCACCCCCCACCGACGGAGCCCCGCAGCCGCCCTCCCGCCCGGCTGCGGGGCTCCGCGCACCCGGGCGTGCCCGGGCGCCCTCTCCAGGGGTGGGACGACGAGTGGCCGGGCCCCGAGGAGGGGCCCGGCCACCGTGGCGCGACCGGCTCGTCAGCCGGCCGGGGTCACTCGCCCGCCACCGCGACGAGGCGCCCGACGACCCCGCCCTCGGCCAGGCGGCGCAGGCCGTCGGAGATCTCCGCGAAGGTGATCGGGGTGAGCTGCGGCGAGAGCTCGCCCGCCGCCATCAGGTCGTAGACGCCCTTGACCGCGTCGATGTCGCCGCCGCAGGAACCGCGCAGGATCACGGACTTCAGGATCAGCGACTTGGTGGAGATGGTGGACTCCAGCCGCCCCATGCCCACCTGGACCACGGTGCCGCCCGGACGGATCGCCTCGACCGCGCCGGCGGTGGTGGTCCCGAAACCGGCGTAGTCGACGATGACGTCGAGCTGCTTGTCGGCGAGTTCGGTGACGTCCTTGACGATCTCCTTGACGCCGATCTCCCTGCCGAGCTCCCAGACCTTCTCGTTGGGTTCGGCGGCGTAGACCTCGCAGCCGGTCAGCACGGCGACGCGGGCGCCGATCTGGCCGAGGCCGCCCAGGCCGATGACGCCGACCCGGTCGCCCTTCTTGATGCCGCCCTTGGCGACGATGGCGTGGTAGGCGGTCATGCCGGAGTCGGTGCCGGCCGCGCCCTGGGCGAACGAGACGGAATCGGGCAGCGCGACCAGCGTGGCGGCCGGGACGGCGCACCGGGGCGCGTACCCGCCGTCGAAGGCGTAGCCGACGGCTCCGTGGCCCTCGACGGTCGGGCAGACGCCCACGCGGTCGCCCGCCTTCCAACCCTCGACACCCTCGCCGACCTCGGTGATGACACCGGCGACCTCGTGGCCCGGGGTGATCGGACGCTTCGCCAGCATGTCGAGCCAGCCCTCGTCCTCCAGGAGGCCGACGTCCGAGTGGCACAGGCCCGCGGCCCTGACCTCGAGGACGACCTCCCCGGGGGCGGCCTTCGGCTCGGGGACCTCGTTGAGCACGAGCGGCTGATGGGTGTCGGTGAACTGCCAGGCCTTCATCGGACCGGCCCTCCTGTTGTGCGTGTGGTGCTTCCGGGACGCCGCGGCGACCGGTGGGTGCGCCGCCGCGCCCCACCACGCTACGCCTTTCTGTCCGATCAGGACAACAAGTCTGGTTCTGACAAAAACCCTCGTCCTCGCGACGGGCCGGGTCCGGCCACGGCCGTCCCGGCACGCCGCACCCGCGCGGTAACCTCGTGACCCGGGCCCCGCACCCGGGCCCACCTGCGGAAACGGCGGGACGCGACGGCGGGAGGGGCCAGCTATGGAAGGGTCAGGCAGGGCGGAGGGCGCCGGCGACTCCCCGGACACGGCCCGCGACCCCCGGCGACCGGGCCGCCCCCCGCTGACCGAGCGCCGCAAGGAGGCCACCCGCCTGGAGATCGCGCACGAGGCGGTACGCCTCTTCGCCGCACGAGGCCTGACGGCGACCTCCTGGGACGACATCGCCCGCGCCGTCGGCGTCTCCACCCGGACCCTCAGCCGCTACTTCGCGCGCAAGGAGGAGTGCGTGCGGCCCCTGCTCACGGTGGCCGTGGAGCGGTTCGTCACCACCCTGCGCGCCTGGCCCGCGGACCGTCCGCTGCACGAGATCACCGGGCCGCTGTGGCCGCCGGCCGACTCCGACCCCGAGATGGGGACCCTGCGCGAACTGCTCCGCCTGACCCGCGCGGAACCCGGGCTGCGCTCGGTCTGGCTGGACCTCCACTACGAGGCGGAGCGCGTCATGGTCCCGCTGCTGGCGGAGCGCACCGGCCTGCCCGCCGGTTCCCCCGAGGCGCAGGCCCTCGCCCTGGTCGTCAACGGCTCGCTGCGCCTGGCGGTGGAGCTGTGGGTGGACCAGCCCGGCGCGGACTCCTACGCGGACGTCGTCCACGCCCTGCTGCGCCGCACGGTCACCCCGGCGCTGGAGGACGGCGGGCGGGGCCCGGCCTGACGCACCCGCCGGGGCCGCCTCCGGCCGAGGGGCCCACCGGGGCCGCCGCACTGGGTACCCGGTGGACGCGTGCCCGCCCCGGGCCGCTTCCGCCCCCGTCTCCCGGAGGAGGCCGGTTCGACATGAAGGCTCTCCAGTACCGCACCATCGGCTCCGCGCCCGAGGTGGTGACCGTCCCCGACCCGGAGCCCGGGCCGGGCGAGGTCCTGCTGAAGGTGACCGCCGCCGGCGTCTGCCACTCCGACATCGCCGTGATGGAGTGGCCCGCCGAGGGGTTCCCCTACGCGCTGCCCATGACGCTCGGCCACGAGGGTGCCGGCACCGTCGCCGCGCTGGGCGCGGGCGTCACCGGTCTCGCCGAGGGCGACCCGGTCGCCGTCTACGGTCCGTGGGGCTGCGGCCTGTGCGCGAAGTGCGCCGAGGGCAAGGAGAACTACTGCCTGGTCGCCCGGGAGCGCGGCATCAACCCGCCCGGTCTGGGCGCGCCCGGCGCGATGGCCGAGTACCTGGTCGTCGACTCGCCGCGCCACCTGACCCCGATCGACGGCCTGGACCCGGCGGAGGTGGTGCCGCTGACCGACGCGGGCCTCACCCCGTACCACGCCGTCAAGCGCTCGCTGCACCAGCTGGTGCCGGGCTCCACCGCCGTGGTGATCGGCACCGGCGGCCTCGGCCACGTCGCCATCCAGTTGCTGCGGGTGCTGACCCCGGCCCGGGTGATCGCCATGGACGTCAGCGAGGAGAAGCTGGAGCTCGCCCGCACCGTCGGCGCGGACGAGACCGTCCTGTCGGACGCCCGGGCCGCCGACCGGGTCCGGGAACTCACCGATGGCCTGGGCGCGCAGGTCGTCCTGGACTTCGTCGGCGCGGAGCCCACCGTGCGGACGGCGGCCGGCTCGGTCGGTGTCGAGGGCGACATCACCATCGTGGGCATCGCCGGCGCGGGGCTGCCCGTCGGGTTCGGCCTGCTGCCCTTCGAGGTGTCGGTGGCCGCGCCCTACTGGGGCACCCGCGGGGAGCTGATCGAGGTCCTGGACCTGGCCCGCGCCGGGGCGGTCTCGGTCCACACCGAGAGGTTCTCCCTGGACGAGGCCCCCGAGGCGTACGCCCGCCTGCACGAGGGCCGGGTCAACGGCC
>NZ_JACADT010000463.1:0-4365 GCF_013421635.1 Streptomyces sp. UH6
GCTGTCCGTGCTGGTGGTCCTGCTGGTGTGCGTGGCCGTCGCCGCCGTGCTGCTGGGCGACACCAAGCTGCTCCTGGGCGACGTCGCCAACTGGGCGCAGGGACGGGCCGGACGGGCCGTCACCTTCGTCCTCGACACCCGTGTCCCGCGGGTGGGCGCCGCGCTGCTGGCGGGTGCGGCGCTCGCGCTGGCCGGCACGCTGGTGCAGGCCGTCACCCGCAACCCGCTCGCCGAACCCGCCGTGCTGGGCGTCTCCAACGGCGCCGCGCTGGGCGCGGTCCTGCTGGTGACCTCGGTTCCTCTGGCCGGTTCCTGGGGCGTGGCCGGAGCGGCGTTCGCGGGGGCGGCGGTGGCGTCGGTGGTGGTGTTCGGGCTCGCCGCGAAGGGCGGATTCCGGCAGAACCGGCTGGTCCTGGTCGGTATGGGCGTGGCCACCGCGGCGACGTCCCTGATCAGCCTGCTCATCGTGCTCACCGACCCGTACAACGCGACCAAGGCGCTGACCTGGCTCTCCGGCTCCACCTACGGGCGCACCTTCCCGGACCTGGTGCCGCTGGCCGTGGTCCTGGCCCTGGGCGTCGCCGTGGCCGCCGCCCGGCGCACGGAGCTGGACCTGGTCTCCCTGGACGAGGACACCCCCAAGCTGCTGGGCGTCGGCCTGTCGCGCGAACGCCTGGTGCTGCTGGTGCTGAGCGTGCTGCTCAGCGCCACGGCGGTGGCGGCGGCGGGCACCATCGGCTTCGTCGGCCTGGTCGCGCCGCACGCCGCCCGCGCCCTGGTCGGCCGCCGCCACGTCCGCGTCGTGCCGGTCGCCGTCCTCCTCGGCGCGGTGCTGGTCTGCACCGCCGACCTCCTCGGCCGCACGGTCATCGCCCCCGCCCAGGTGGGCGCCGGCCTGATGACCGCGCTGATCGGCACGCCGTACTTCCTCTGGCTGCTGGTCAGGAGCCGCGCGGGCCGCGGCTAGACACCACCGCAGGCCGACGGGGCGCATGCCGGCGGGAGGGATGCCTCCCGCCGGCATGCGGCAGGATGGGGCGGGGACCGCCCGGTACCGCACCGTCGAGGAGTCAGGACACCCATGCCCGTCACCGCCCGCGACCCGGGACGTGCCCGGCTCGTCGTCACCCTGGCCGGCGCCGCCCTCGCCCTCCTGGGCGGCGTCCTGTGGCTGATCGGCGACGAGAACAAGGTCACCGGGGCCAACCGGGTCCAGCTGAACGGTTCCGCCGCCTGGGGCGAGGTCCTCGGCTTCGAGAGCGACCAGGCGGCCGCCTACGAGGCCGCGCGGGAGCAGGTGGACACCGGGGAGACGCAGATGGGCGCCGGGGTCGTCCTCGTCGTCGTGGGTCTCGCGGCGGTGGGCTCCCGCCGGCTGATCCGTCCGGCCGCCGAGCAGTAGGCCCCGGCCCCACGCGGGGCGGTCACCCTCTCCTGGTCCGTGCCCTGACGCGCCCTCACGCGCCGTGCCGTGACACGGTGCCGCGCCGTGCCGTGCCGTGCCGTGACGCCGCCCGGCGGTCACATCTGGCGGACCTCGCTCTCCTCGATCTTCCGGCGGCCGAGGCCCAGCACGGAGAAGAGCAGCGTCAACAGCGTCCCGCCGAGCGCCCAGGCGCCGAGGACGAGCAGTGGACCGGTGATGGCGCGGCCGTCGAAGTAGGCGATGGACCGCGCCGTCCAGGTGCCCGCCCCGGGGATGAGGGCCGGGCCGATGTCCCGCCAGAACGGGGGCAGCAGGGGGTAGGGGTACGCGCCGCCCGCGCTCGGGTTGCCGGCGATGACGACCACCAGGACGGTGAGCCCGATGCCGATGATGCCCAGCGCCGCCTGGAAGGCGAAGGTGATCGCCCCGGTCGCGAACACGACCAGCGCTCCCAGCCACCACAGGCCCGCCACGCTGCCCGGCATCGCGCCCAGCACAGGTCCGATCACCACCGCCCCCAGCAGACCGAGCAGCACCGCGTACACGGCGAGCGCCAGCAGCCGGATCACCGCCCGGCGGAGGTTGGCCGGCCGGGCGCCGTACCCCACGGCCAGGATGGCGGCGCACAGGTAGCCGCCCACGCACCAGCCGACGATCAGGTAGAACGAGGACAGCCCGCGCGCGTCGCCCCGCCGCACGGGGACGACGTCGACGGTGCGCACCTGCCGTCCCTGCCGGGCCTCGGCCCGGACGACCACCTCCTCCAGCGCCTCCGCGACCGGGGTGCCGCCGCCGCTCGCGACGAGCAGGCGGTCGGCGGGGGCGCGCGGGTCGACGACGAGCGCGCCGTAGATCCTCCGGTCCTCGATCTGCCGTCGCGCCTCCTCGGCGGAGGCGACCGGCCGCGCGTCGAGCGGCGATCCTGGCAGCGCGTCCAGCTGCTCCACCAGGGCGCCGCTCGTCCGCGGTGCGGTGACGACGCCGAACGCGATGTCCCGGGGCTTCGGTTCGTGGAAGGCGCCGGCGTAGGAGGCGATGAACAGCACGCCCAGCGCCAGCACGCCCAGGACGAGCAGCGCGGACCGCGGGCGGACCGCGTCCTTGACCTCTTCGGCGAACGTGGGCCTGGCAGGCGCTCCGGTATGCATGGTCCCAGCCTGGCCATCCGGCCGTCACTCCGCAGGCCAGGTCCGCCGGGCGGGGGAACGGAGGAGCCGCACGGGGCACGTGGCCGCCCCTGCGGGAGGCGTGAGGCGACCGGTGGCTGAGACGCCTGTTGTGCGGCCGGGTGTCCGTTCGCCACACTCGGCCCATGGACCGCCACGCGCACCTGAGCCGTCGACTCGACGTCGACCTCGCTCACGTGTGCTCGGCGATGTGTCACCGCGCCCTCTGAGCGCGGTGTCCCCCGCCCGGCAGTGCCGGGCCCCTCCCTTCCTGACGGGCGGAGTGTGCACCGCTGTCCGCGTGTTCCCGCTTCCCACCCTTGGACGGATGACTCCATGCGCCTCGCGCCCCTTACCCGTGCCGCCGTCGTCGCCGCGTCGACGCTGCTGGCCCTGACCTCGGCGACCTCGGTCTCGGCGGCCCCGAGCGGGCCGCTGCCGCCCGCCAATCCGTACGCCGGCCCACTGGGCACCGCCACCATGCACGGCGACACGGCCTCCTCGGACGCCACTCCCCTGCCGGGGCCGGCGGCCGGCACGTTGTCCTCACGCCGCACCGCCCTCGCCTCGGCCTGCCCGACCGTGCTGGTGGGCGCGGACGGCTTCCCCGTCGCGCTCTGCACGACCATCTTCGGCCGCACTCCCACCGTGCACCTCCTCGACCCGGCCACCGGGGATTCCCTCGCGGAGCTGGCGCTCACTCAGGGGTCGCTGCTGGGGGGCGTGTACGCCTACCTCGACAACGAGGACCGGCTGGTGGCGGTCGACGGCAACCGGGACCTGCTGCGGGTCGCCCACCGGCGAAGCGCCTCCGGCGACTGGGAGCTGTACGTGGACAGCCGCCTGTCGCTCGCCACGGCGGTGCCGGACGGCGACTCGGTGGTCGGGGTGTCCCCCGACTGGGAGGGCCGGGTCTGGTTCGCCACCGCCCAGGGCGTGGTGGGGACCGCCGACGACCGGACCGGCACCGTGCGGTCGGTCGCCCTGCCGGCGGGCGAACAGGTCGCCAACTCGATCTCCACGGTGCCCGCCGGCACCGCCGTGGCGACCACGCACGCCACCTACCTGCTGACCGCCGCCTCGGACGGCACGCCCCGCGTCACCTGGCGCCGGACCTACGACCGGGGACCGGGCCGCAAGCCCGGACAGCTCAGCTGGGGCACCGGCTCGACGCCCACCTTCTTCGGCCCGCGCACCGGCGCCGAGTACCTGACCGTCGTCGACAACGCCGCGCCCACCGTGAACCTGCTCGTCCACCGGGTGGAGGACGGCTCCCTCGTCTGCTCGGTGCCGGTGCTCAGAGCGGGCGGCAGCGGCAGTGAGAACTCGCCCGTGGCCGTGGGCGGCAGCGTCTTCATCGCCTCGACGTACGGATACCCCTACCCGCAGCTGCCGGAGGGCGCGGGGGAGAGCGTGCCCGCGTCGGGCGCCTTCGCGGGCGGCCTCTCACGGGTGGACGTGCGGGCGGACGGTTCGGGGTGCGACCTGAAGTGGGACAACCGGGTCCGCTCCGCGGCGGTGCCCCGGCTCTCCACCGCGGACGGCAAGCTGCGCACCGTGCTGCGGGAACCGGTGATCCCGGGCACCACCTCCACGTCGGTGCTGGACCCGTACCACTACGCCGAGATCGACCCGGAGACCGGCGCGGTGACCCGCACCAAGTGGCTGGGGAGCGGCTTCATCTTCGACACCCTGCAGATGGTCGGCTCGATCGCGCCCGGCGGCGTGGTCCTCCAGGGCACGACCACGGGTGTGCTGCGCGTGACCGCGGAG
>NZ_JACADT010000464.1:0-4361 GCF_013421635.1 Streptomyces sp. UH6
TGCGGAGGTTCCGCCGGTGCGGGTCGATGCCGAGGTTCCGCCCGTGCGCGTCGGCGGGGAAGGGCTCCCCGGCGGGAACGTCGCGGACAACCTCCCGGTGGGACGGGCCGACGACGCGGCCCAGGGGCCGACAGCGCACCACGCAGACGGTCCCACCGATGGCTCCGGCACTCCGCACCACGACGGACCGGGCGGCGGGCACGCCGATCAGCCATCCGTCGGAACCGTCGACCATGCCTCTCCGGGCTCCGGTGTGCACGAACTCGGACCCGGGTCCGGATCCGGCACAGGCGACCTGATGCCGCCCGGCGGCGGTGCGGACACCCTGGGGGGCACTGCCCCTGGCGCTCCACGCGGCAATCTGCCCGACGGCTCCTGGGCGGGCGAGAACGGGCTCCGGCTCGATCCGGAGGCGAATGCGGCCGCGGACGACTTCATGCGTCGTTCGCAGGAGGCCGAGCCCCGGATCACGGAGTCGATGCAGGCCATCACGGGTCGCGTGGACGACGGGAAGCTGACCGGGCTTGAGTACCGGCTCAAGGGCGAGGACTCGCTCAAGCGCAAACTCGCCACGGACATGCTCGACGACATCGGCATGGACCACACCCGCATGCTGAGCGACATCAAGGACTCCATCCGCTACACGATGGAGGTTCCGGCCCGGAACTACGCCGATGGCGTCCAGCGGGCGGTCAACGACCTGCACGCACGGGGCTTCGAGAACGTCACGTTCAAGAACACCTGGGACTCCCCCGGCTACAAGGGGATCAACTCCACCTGGCGCGACCCGGTCAGCGGCCAGGTCTTCGAGCTGCAGTTCCACACGGCGGACAGTTTCGCGGCCAAGATGGACGGCCACGTCCTGTACGAGAAGGAGCGCCTGCCCGGAGTCCCGCCCGACGAACTCGCCGCGATCAGGCTCGAGCAGTCGGAGCTGTTCGGCAGGGTTCCGGTGCCGCACGGAGCGGGAGACATCCGCGTCGGAGGGCAGGCCGCTGCCGACGCGGCCTCCGCCCTCGGCAGGGAACTCGACGCCGCCGCCGGCCAGGTCGACTCCCTCGGCGACGACCTGGGACGGGCCGATTCCGAAACCCCGCACACCGACCCTCATGCTCCGGAGCGCGGTACCGACGGGGACGGCGGTGCGGGCGACGGCCTGGGCGGCAGCCCCTACACCGACGGTCCGAACGGTGGCTGGAGTGGCGCGGGATGGGTCGACCAGCCCTCCGAGCACGCCGGCAGGATCTACGAGTCACTGCGCGCCACGCCGAACCACGTCGACGTTCCGCAGATGGCGAGGAACACCGGCGTCTCCGAATCCGTGATCCGTGACGTGAAGACCCACATGATCCGATCGCAGCACGATGTGGTGGTGGGTCCAGGCGAGTGGAAGCGCGGCCTGTTCACGCCGCGTGATGACATCGCGAATCTGTGGGACGGAGCTCGGAAGGGAACCCTGACCCCGGACCAGATCCGGGAATTCAAGAATCTGATGAGCCACGAATACGTGGAGAGTCAGCTCATGAAGCGGGGACTGCCCTACCTCCGCGACGAAAGGGGTCTGTGGCGGTTCGGAGACGACGGGACCGTCGACGGCCGCAGGTCACCCAAGAGCCTGAGCGCCGCCGGAGCGCACGATCTGTCCCCGAACCCCGTCCGAGGTGGTTTCGGTATGGCGTGGCAGAAGCTCGGTCTCAGACACCCGCAGACGCAGTTGGCCGACGACTTGTCCAACATCGACGATTTCGTCAAGGATATAGTCCAGGAACTCAAGGCGAAGGGGCTGGACCTCAAGTGACGGAAGACCGCGCGCGCCTGGCGCTCGAGCGGCTCAGGAGCATCGACTGGGCCGACGACGCCGCGGCCTACGAGCACGCGAATTCGCGTGGGCTGCTGATGCGCGAGTTCCTCCGGCGCACGGCTGCTTGGGCACGCGCCCACCACGTCGAACCCTCATGGCCGTTCCTGGACGTCGTGGAACTGGTCGCCCCCGAGGTCGAGGTCCCGGCGGATGTCGCCGCCGAGGTGGAGGACGCGCTCAAGGGCGTGGCGCCTTCGTCGCTCAAGGAGACCTGCCGGGCCGCGGTCAGGTGGGCCGCCCTGGTGCAGTCCGGGTTCGAGGCGCCTGCGGAGCTCCCCGCCGAGCCCTACGAGCCGCTGCTGCTCATGTGTGAGCGAGGGGGCGGCTATTTCGTGGAGGAGTTCATCGACCTCAACGGCGCGATGGTCCGCCTCGGCACGGTGGACAGCAATCTCGCGGCCCAGCCCTTCCTCACCCTCGCGTCGACGACGCTCGACGCCCTTGACGCCGAAGGCGACATCACGTACTACGCCAAGGTCAGCGAGGGGTATCCACGGAGCACCCCGCGGGGAATCGTGCGGCGTCGGGTCGACGAGGAACGGACCTACGACGAGGCCTTCACCCGCAACCTCCGCTGGGAGTCCACCGAGTATCTGCGTCGTTACGAACTCGGGCACAACGACGTGGACCATGTCGAGATCTCGACCGTCGAGGCAGCCCGCTTCATCGAGTCGGCCATCACGCGGCTGTCGGGCACGGGCTGAGCACGGCCTGTTCCGCTGCCCTGCGGACTCTCGGGGACACCTGGGACGGCAGACGGCGGAGTTCCCGCCCGGCCCGTACAGAGCTCTGGAGAGGACGCGCCGTGCCCACCTCCATCATCCGCCACGCATACCCGACGGACGGCGCCGAAGAGGAACACCGAGCGCTGCGTCAGGCTGCCGCCGAGATGACCGACGGGCTGGAGGAGAACCCGCGGAACCTCGAGTTCGCCTTCATGATCACGCTCACCGAGGCGGAATCGCGTTGCGCGAGCGATCCGTTGGGCGAGTCGGCCCAGACCTGGCGGGCCTGGGTGGCGGCGATGCAGGTCGGGTCCGCGCTGTTCGACGCGGCCAACGCGTCCGGGGGACGCGTCGAGACACGGATCGCCGGCGTGACGCGTTCCATTCCGGCGACCGGACCGAACCGGGCCGCGCACGCGGGCAACTGGATCAAGGCGTTCTGGCTGGCCGTCGTCTGCCGTGAGCAGGACCGCATGGCTCGGCTGTGCGACGTTCCGATCTCGCTGCTTCGCGCCTCCGGAGCGGAGTTCGACGAGTACGTCTACACGTGGATCGACACGTTGCAGAGCCACTGGCTGCGGCGTGACGGCGTGGGTGACAAGCTGGTGGCGGCCTCGGCCGGCGCACTGCCGCAGAACGCGAGGATCGCGAGTGCGGACCTGCTGCTCATGGTCCTCTCCCAGCCGATCGAGCTGTTCCGTCGTTATCTGCGCCAGGACGCCGCGGAGTTCGACAAGGCACTGGAGGAGAGTCTGCGGCTGCACAAGGAGTACTGGACCGCCGACGAGGACCGTGCCCTCAGCAGCGAAGGCCTCGTGGCGCTCGGCCCACTGGCCATGGCATGCCTGGCTCACGACGCGGAGATGCCGCTCGAGGTCACGTCGGACTACCTGCCCGAAGTCCTGGTGAAAGCCGAGTGGGTCGGTGAGTTCGACGCCTGACCCGTGCGCGCACGGCGTTCGAGGACTGGTCCCGAGCACCCAAGTGCGCCAGTTGTGCGCGGTGTTACTGGAACCCGACTGTACGTGTGGCGCGTCCATGTCCTATGTTGCGATGGCCGGGCCGCAAGCCCGGCCCTCGCTCCAGGTCAGGCCCGGGCGGCCGACGTCCGCCGGTGATCCGGCCGACCACGGCCGGCCCGGACTCCATCCTCGATCCAGGACGAACTGAATGGCACGGGACTACGACAGCCAGCTGCTGGAGTCGGTGGCGGTGCGCCGGCGGCGGATGCGGGACGCGCTGCTGTTCGGTGCGCAGCGTGCGCGGCGGACGGCGGACGAGCGGTTCGGGAAGGTGTTCGCGGGGATCGCGATCGCCGCCGTGCTGTGCGCCGGGTGCGTCGGCTGGTCGTTCCTCCAGGCCACGATGGCGAAGCAGAAGGCCGAGCAGGAGAAACAGCGGCAGCAGCAGGAGCAGTTGTACAACCCGTCCCCCGCCGCTTCGCCCGGCGGGAACGGCGACGAGCAGTGAACGTGGGGCGGGCGGAGAGGAGTTCGCGTGATCATGTCCCTGCAGGGGCCCTCGGGGCCCGTCACGACGCGACGATAGGTTCCGGTGAGTGGTGAGCACAGCAACGACGTTCCGGACCCAGCTCAGCAGGGTCACTCTGATCGGTGAGCGGCGGCGCGCCGACCTGGTCCTTCCGTCGGACACGCCGATCGGTCAACTCCTGCCGGACATCCTGCGGTTGCTGGACGACCGGGTGGCGACCAGGCCCACGACGCGGCAGTTGCTGACGGCGGACGGTGCCGCGCTGCCGCACGACGCCACGCTCG
>NZ_JACADT010000465.1:0-4349 GCF_013421635.1 Streptomyces sp. UH6
GACTCGGTGGGGGCGAGGAGGGAGCTGATGCCCGAGGCGCCGGCGGCCGCGAAGGCGGAGGCCCCGGCGATCAACGCGCCCCTGCGGGAGAGCAATCGGTCCATTTTCATGATTAATCAGTCGCCCGGCCCAACGGCCGCCGCATCCCGGGTGGGCGTCGCGTGGCGGGATTGCACCCTTGCGGAGCACGGGACCGGCGTGTCGTCGGGGACACCGCCGGACGACCGTTCGTCGCACCGCTCGGCGACGCGTTCGACCGTCCGCCGCAGATCCGCGCACGGCCACTGTTTCGCCGCCACGGCGTGGGGTGGCATACGGCCATGACGGCCGGAACCATCATGACCCGAGGAACGACCGCCGAGCACGAGCTGGCCCGGCTCCAGCGCGAGCACGGGCGGCCCCTGTTCGCCCTGCTGCTCAGGCTGTGCGACGGCGACCGGCAGCGTGCCGAGGACCTGGTCCAGGAGACGCTGGTCCGGGCCTGGCAGAACCCCGACGCGCTGCACGACGACACCTTCGACTCCGTGCGCCCCTGGCTGCTGACGGTGGCCCGCAGGCTGGCCATCGACGCCCGCCGGGCCCGGCAGGCACGTCCCGCGGAGGTGGGCGACGCGGTGCTGGAGAACGCGCGGGTCTGCGCGGACCACGCGGACCGGTCGGCGGCGATGCTGGACGTCCGGGAGGCCGTACGGCGGCTCTCGCCCGAACACCGTGACGTGCTGGTGCTGGTGTACTTCCAGGGTGCCAGTGTGGCGGAGGCGGCGACCGCCCTGGGAATACCGGCCGGAACGGTCAAGTCCCGTGCCTACTACGGGTTGCGGGCCCTGCGCAGAGTGCTGCCGGGTTACGCGCCGGACCTGCGGTGAAACCGTCGGCCGGGTCAAGCCTTCTTAAAGCGCCTTGCCGATGACCATGGTTGAGTAATCGGCTGTTCCCATCGGTCCGTTCAGGACGGAAGGGCCGTCCGGCGGTGCGCCCGCCGGAGGAAGGCAGGCAGACATGGTGACCAGAGGACACGACCGCTCGGAGCCGGACCGGCTGACGGTTCCGATGGCGTGGTTGTACGCCGAGTACATCGCCGACGAGCTGCTGCGGTCGGGGGACCTGATGCCGCCGACCTCGTTCGAGTACCGGGCGGGGCGGGACGCGCTGGCTCTGACGGTGTTCCTCTCCGACCTGGAGGGCGAGCTGAGCGGCGTCCAGGTGGTGACGCGGCTGGAGACCTGGCGCTCCCTGACCGCCTACGACCAGCCCTGGCAGGACTGGGTCCGCGACCGGCTGGCCGCGCTCACCGCCGAGGCGGACGCGGGCGGCGGCCGGCCGGGGCCGGATCTGCGGCTGGCCCTGGCCGCCTGGCGCTGGCTGGAGGAGACCGAGCTGCTCGCCCCCGACCTGGACGCGGTGCCCGGAGGGGGTCCGGTGCCCGGGGAGGACGGCCCGCAGCGGTGGACCCCGGCCTGGCAGCTCGGCCTGCCATTGGGACACCTGGCCATCCACCTGTTCTGAGTGGTCCTGGAGCACCCGGACAGCCGGCCCCGCGCGACGCCCGGGCTCGTGCTCCGGCCCCGGACGTGTCGTCGCCCAGCCACGCGTCCACCGCGACGGTTTCGCCGCTCCGGACCTCACCCAGGACGGCTTCGTCGAGCTCTTCACCGCACCGTGGATCCACCGCCCGGCGGGAACCCGGACGAACGGCGGGGAACTCCGCGGGGGCGCCGCCTTGAACCACGGCTCCGGGGTGGTCGGCCACGGGCACGGCGACGATCTCGCCCGAGCGCTCGCCGGCGGCCTCACCGTACTGGGCCCACTCCGCGTCCGGCTGCACGGATCCTGACCGTCGGCGTCCGGTCGGGTGGTCCGGTGCCGGGTCCGGCGCCGGCCGGTCACAGCATCTGCTGGATCCAGTAGCCGAGCAGGCCGGCGGCGGTCAGGCCGGTGCCGTAGCTCAGACCGCGAACGAAATGCCGAAGCGCGGCACGGCCGCGACGCCGCCGCTGACGGGGGCGGGGCGGCGTGCCGGGGGCCGGGGTGGGGGAGGTCATGGGAGCTTTCCTTTCCGGGTGCGCGAACGACGAAGGGAGCCCTCCGGGAGGCAGGCCCGGGCGGGGCTCCCTTCGGTGCGGTGGTGCGCGTCAGCTACTGGTGAGTTCGCGCAGCCGGTGGGCGAGGCGGCGGTCGGGGCGGCACAGCAGGCCGTCGTCGTCGTGGACGTCGGCCAGGCGCTCGAACTCCTCCTGGAGGCTGCCGACGGGAACGGTGCGGTGGGAGCCGGTGCGGGCGGAGTAGCCGGCGAACCATTCCAGGCCGTCGACCAGGCCGGTGTGTTCGGAGAGGTCGACACCGGGGCCCAGGGTGTCCGCGAGGCTGACGCCGATCTGCCGCCACCAGTGCCCGGCCAGGGCGAGTTCCCCGTCGACCAGGTGCTGAAGGTGGAGGCAGTAGGCGGCTGCGGCGTGTCCGGCTCCGACGGCGACCTGCCACCAGAAGCGGGCGCTCTCGGGATGGTTGGCCAGGTAGAGGGAGCAGGCGAAGACGAACAGTCCGACGCGGTCGATGTCGGGGTTGTTGCCCCAGCCCATGAAGGAGGTGTCGGGGTCGTCGATGATGTCGGTGAGCTTCTTCATGTGCGCGGCGGCACCGGGTTGGGTGACGCCCCAGCTGGCGACGGCCTCCAGACGGCAGCGGGCCTGGGCGCTCTCGGGCCGCTCGGCCGTGGGCGGGGGGAGGTAGCCGGCGTCACGGGCCAGGCGGCGCAGGCCTTCGGCGACGTCGAACTGGCGGCGCGGTTCGCAGATCGAGGCTCCGGCCAGACGTTCTTCCCAGGTGCTCACGATGTGCCCTCCTGTGTGTCCTGCAGGATCCGGAAGTACTTCGGGGCGAGCCGCCGGCGGGCCTGGCGGCAGTGGTAGTCGACGGTGCTGGCGGTGACGCCCATGTACCAGCCGATGCGCTTGGCGCTGTGCCCGCCGATGTAGCGCAGGACCATCACGTCGAACTGCCGCGGCGGGAGGTTGCCGAGCGCCTCGTACAGGCCGCTTCCACTGTCGAGTGCGGCCATCCGCTCGCGCAGGGAGAGCAGTTCCTCGGATATGACGGTGCGCCGCATGATGGCCCAGATCTCCTGCTGGAGGTCCTGGCTCTCCGCCTTCAGCTTGTCCCAGAGGTTCAGGATCTCCAGGAACCCCCGGTGCACCGCGCGTTCGGCGGCGTCGTTCGTCCCCCGGACCGACAGGGCCAGGTCGTGGAACGCTTTCTGGTCGAGCAGGTAGAGCGCCTCGAACTCGAGGGGCAACGGGAGACAGCCCGCGTCCAGTGGGACCTCGCTGTCGTCGCCGACTTCTTCGGACATTGATCCTCTTCGTTGAGGGGTGAACACCGGTACGGAGTTGCGCCGGCGTGAACAACTCAATCGCCTGGAACCCCCGAACACGCATGCGCGCCTCGGCGAAATTCACGGTGCGGAGTCGGCCAAGCACCCAAGGTGAAAATGCGTGTACCGCGCAACACGGGCTGACCAGGGAGATCGGGCCACCGTGCGTGACATGAAACTGACAGTCAGTGGCGAACGAGTGATCAGCCTCACACCCGACGGAACGCGTGAGGCAGGTGTCGTCACGCCACGCCTCCGCCGTCACGGGTCCACGGCCCGCGGGGCGGATTACTTGAGCAGCCGGGACAGGCGGCGGTCGGCGAGCGGGCGGCCGCCGGTCTGGCAGGTGGGGCAGTACTGCAGCGAGGAGTCGGCGAAGGACACCTCGCGGACGGTGTCCCCGCACACCGGGCACGGTTGCCCGGTCCGGCCGTGCACCCGCAGCCCGCTCCGCTTCTCGGCCTTCAGCCGCCCAGCGGCCACCCCGCGGGAACGTTCCACCGCCTCGGTGAGCGTGGAGCGCAGCGCCTGGTAGAGCCGGTGGGTCTCCTCGGGCGTGAGCGAGCCGGTGAGCTTGAACGGGGACATCCGGGCCGCGTGCAGGATCTCGTCGCTGTAGGCGTTGCCGACGCCCGCGATCAGGCTCTGGTCGCGCAGGGCGCCCTTGAGCTGCCGCCGCTCCCCCGCGAGCAGCGCGGTGAACCGCGCCTCGTCGAAGTCGCCGGCCAGCGGGTCGGGGCCGAGCCGGGCGATGCCGGGTACCTCGGCGGGGTCGTGGACGACGTACACGGCGAGCCGCTTCTGGGTGCCGGCCTCGGTGAGGTCGAAGCCCTGCCCGTCGTCCAGCTCCGCCCGCAGGGCGAGCGGGCCCTTGCCGGGGCGGGGTGGGGCGGCGGGGACGCTGTCGCGCCACTGGAGCCAGCCGGCCCGGGCCAGGTGGGTCACCAGGCGCGGTCCCCCGTCGGCCGTGGCGATGTCC
>NZ_JACADT010000466.1:0-4348 GCF_013421635.1 Streptomyces sp. UH6
CCGGATCTGCCGGGAGGCGCCGGGGCTGCTGCGCCCGGGCGGTGTGCTGCTGATGGTGCACTCGGAGCTCTCGGGGCCCGCGGCCACCGTGGAGCAGCTGCGGGCGGCCGGGCTCAAGGCCGCCGTGACCCTGCGGCGCCAGGTGGCCTTCGGGCCGGTGCTGCGCGACCGGGTGCACTGGCTGCGGCAGCGGGGGCTGATCTCCCCGGAGCAGGCGCGTGACGAGAGGGAAGAGCTGGTGGTGGTCCGTGCCGAACGACCCGTCTGAGCAGAACCGCGGTCCGGTGCCGTCCGGGCGTGCCGAGCGGGCGCACCGCGTCGTGGTGCCGCGCCGCGGGCCGATGCTGGTGGACGGCCCGGTGGAGGTGGAGCTGGAGGACGGCACGGTGGTGTCCTCGGACCGTTTCCGGGTGGCGCTGTGCACCTGCCGGCTGAGCGAGCGCTATCCGTGGTGCGACACCAGCCACCGAAGGCGGCGCTGACCGTGGGCCGGGCCGCCGTCGGCTCACAGCTGCCACTCCCTGAGGCGGTCGGCGGCCCCGTAGACGTCGGTCTTGCCCGCGATCAGGTCGCGGGCGAGGTCGACGAGCGCGCCGTAGGGCGGGTCGATGCCCGCCCCGCTGGCGTACATGTAGGCCACCGCCGTGGCGCAGGCGAAACGGGCGTTGGAGGACGGCAGCGGCCTGAGCACGGCCACGGTGTGCAGCAGGGCCGCGGCGCGCCAGGCCGGGTCGGAGTCCACGCCGAGGCGGGGCGGGTCCACCCGGTGCCGGGCCACGGCGGCGACCAGCGCCGAGAAGTCGGTGATGGTCGGCTGGTCCGGCAGGACCTCCTCATGACGCTGGAGCAGCCAGGGCACGTCGATGTGCAGGAGGGAGGCCATGGGTCAGGCGGCCCGGCCCGCGCCCCGCAGCGGCGGCTCGTCGTCCGGGAAGGCGGCGGCGAACTCGTCGGCGTGCGTGGTGAAGAAGCGGCGGAAGGCCTCGGCGCCCTCCTGGAGCGCCCGGTGCCGCGCTATGTCCGCCGCCGCGGCCTCGCGCACCAGGGCCTTCATGGAGGTACCGCGCTCCTTGGCGATCTGCCGCAGGTCCTCGAGCTCGCGGTCGCTGAACTCCACATTGAGAGCTGGCATGGCGCCAAGGTACCGCTCGTCCGGCGGAGGGTAAAAACCCCCAGGTCACAGCTCTGGGCACACCCGTTCGGGCCGGTACCCGCAGCGGTACCCGCACCGGCCGCCGGGCCCTGTGCCGGGGCGCCCGGGGCGTGGACCGCCGCCCGCACGGCCCAAGGCCGCGGCACACGCCCCGCGCGGAGGTACTACGCTGGGACCGACGTGACCCGACGGTCACGGACAGTGTCCGCGATGGAGTGCCGACCATGAGCCCGGTCAACCCGCTCGACGATGCCGCGACGGCACGGGCTGTCGTCGACGACGACGGCGTGGTGCTCGAGTGGAACGACGGCGCCGTCCGGCTCCTCGGGTACTCCCCGGACGAGGTGGTGGGCCGCCCGGTCTCCGCGCTGTGCGCCGCCCATGACGGCTGCGGCAACCTGCTCACGCCCGTGCCCGTCGAGCGCCGGACGACGGCGACGGTCGCGCTGCGTCACCGGGACGGGCGGACGGTGCGGGTGCCTCTGATCGGCCACCGCAGACCTCCCGCGGAGGACCGTCCCGGCCACTGGCTGCTGGTGGCGCCGGTCGGCGAGAGCGCCGGCCCGCTGAGGCCCGACGATCCGCTGGCGGTCGTGGAGCTGGTGCAGTCCCCCTGCGCGATGGCCGTCTTCGACACCGGTCTGCGGCTGCGCGCCATGAACGCCGACATGGCGCGGGTGCTCGGCGCCGCGCCCGAGCGGCTGCGCGGGCTGCGGGTGACCGACATCGGCGCCCGCCCGGAACTCGCCGAGGTCGAACGGGCCATGCGCCACGTCCTGGAGACCGGCGAGCACGACTCGGTGCGCATCTTCCTTCCGCAGCTGGGCAGCGGCAGCACGGTCCGCGCCTGGCTCACCAGCATGGCGCCGGTCCGCGACGACCACGGGGAGATCCGCGGGGTGTCCCTGGCCTCCCACGACTTCACCGAACAGCTGCGCGCCCGTGAGCGTCTTCAGCTGGTCAACGAGGCGAGTTCCCGGGTCGGCACCACGCTCGACGTCCGGCGCACCGCCCAGGAGTTCGCCGACGTGCTGGTGCCGGCCCTCGCCGACCACGTCTCCGTCGACCTGCTGGATCCCGAGCACGGCGGCGACCCGCCCTCGGAGCCGCCGTCGCCGGCCGTGCCGGTGCGGCTGCGCCGGGTCGCAGACCGCTCGGTGGCCGAGCGGGCGAAGGGCCTGCCGGGCGTCGGCGAGCTGGCCGCCTATCCCTCGTCGACGCTGCAGGCGGAAGCGCTCAGCCGGGCGCGGACGCTGGTCGTCACCGAGGCGCCGGAGGACCTGGCGCGGCGCTTCTCGTACCGGGTGGGTCTCGACACCCGCGCGGTCGAGGTCGGCATGCACTCGGCGATGGCGGTGCCGCTGCGGGCCCGCGGCATGATCCTCGGGGTCGCCCTGTTCACCCGGCACCGGCAGCCGGAGCCCTTCTCCCGCGACGACGTGCTGCTGGCGGAGGAGGTCGCGGCGACGGCCGCCGTCTGCATCGACAACGCCCGCCGCTACTCGCGGGAGCGGGAGGTCGCGCTGGCCCTGCAGCGGAGCCTGCTGCCGCGTTCCCTGCCGGTCACGGCCGCGCTGCAGGCCGCCTCGCGCTACCTGCCGGCGGCCCGGGCGGGCGGTGTGGGCGGGGACTGGTTCGACATCATCCCGCTCTCCGGGATGCGGGTGGCGATGGTGGTCGGCGACGTGGTGGGCCACGGCGTGCAGGCCTCCGCCACCATGGGCCGCCTGCGCACCGCGGTGCGCACCCTGGCCGACATCGACCTGGCGCCCGACGAACTCCTCACCCACCTCGACGACCTGGTGGTCCGCCTCTCCGACGAGGCGGGCAACGACGGCAGTCCGGGGGAGGTGGGCGCGACGTGCCTCTACGCGGTCTACGACCCGGTGTCCCGGCGCTGCTCCCTGGCGCGCGCCGGGCACCAGCCGCCGCTCATCGTCCGCCCGGGCGGTCTTCCCGAGCCGGTGGAGATGCCGGCCGGTCCCCCGCTGGGCGTGGGCGGGCTGCCGTTCGAGGCGGCCGAGCTGGAGCTGACCGAGGGGACGGTCCTCGCCTTCTACACCGACGGCCTGGTGATGAACCGCGGCCTGGACGTGGACGCCGGGCGGATGCTCCTCCAGGAGGCGCTGGCGGAGCCCGCCGATTCGCTGGAGGACAGCTGCGAGCAGGTCCTGGCGAGGCTGCTGCCCCGGGGTGATGTGGCCGACGACGTCGCGCTGCTGCTGGCGCGCACGCGCGGGCTGCCCTCCTCCAAGGTGGCGACCTGGGACATCCCCGCCGACCCGGCGCTGGTGGCGGCGATCCGCAAGCAGGCGGTGAAGCAGGTCGAGCACTGGGGGCTGGAGGAGGCCACCTTCACCGCGGAGCTTGTGGTCAGCGAGCTGGTCACCAACGCCATCCGATACGGGGCGCGCCCCATCCGCCTGCGGCTGATCCACGGCGCCTCCACGCTGATCTGCGAGGTGTCGGACACCAGCCACACCGCGCCGCACCTGCGGCGGGCGCGGACCTTCGACGAGGGCGGGCGCGGACTGCTGCTGGTGGCCCAGCTGACCCAGCGCTGGGGCACCCGGCACACTCCCGACGGCAAGACGATCTGGGCGGAACTGCCACTTCTCGACGCCGTCTGAGGCGTCCGGATCCGGTCTTTCCGGATCCGGACGGCCGGAGGAGCATGACGGGAGCATCCGGCACGACGATCTCCCGGGAGTGTGGACGACGATGGGCCTCTCGCGTGCGACGCGGCACCGCGGCGTTCTGTGGCTTGCGACCGCGCTGCTGCCGGTGCCGTTCCTGCTGACCGGCTGTGCGGGGACCGACGGCGGTTCCTCCGCCCGCGCGGGTGGTGGGGCGACGGGCGCGGGGGCGTCCTCGGCCGCCCCCGACCCGTCCGCCCCGGCCTCCGCCTCCGACTCCGCGTCGGACCCGGCCGACGCGCCGGCCTCCTCCGCCCCGCCGCGGTCCCGGGGCGGTTCCTCCGACCGTTGCCGCACCTCCGAGCTGGTCGCCTCGGTGGGACGGGGCGAGGCGGGCGCGGGCCAGCGGAGCTTCGCGGTGGCCCTCACCAACCAGTCGCAGCGCTCCTGCACGCTGCGCGGATATCCCGGCGCGGCCTTCACGGACGCCTCCGGGACGCAGCTGGGGCCCGACCCGCGGCGGATCGAGGGGGCACCGGTGACCACGGTCGCGCTCTCC
>NZ_JACADT010000467.1:0-4342 GCF_013421635.1 Streptomyces sp. UH6
GACCCGCCGGTACCGGGCGGGGGAGACGGAGCACGAGGTCTCCTACCGCTGGACCCGGCAGGGCCTGGCGGCCGACGCGGCGGGCGTGGTGCACGCCGGCCCCGCACTGGTCGTCCTGGAGACGGGGGGCGTGCGGCGCCGGTACGAGGTGGCCCGGTACGACGGCGGGCAGGTCTTCGTGAACGGCGCCGCGCTCACCGAGCTGCCCCGGTTCCCCGAGCCGGAGACCCGCCGGGAGCCCGGCTCGCTGCTCGCGCCGATGCCCGGAACCGTCGTCCGGGTCGCCGAGGGCCTGGCCGTCGGCTCCGAGGTCACCGAGGGCCGACCACTGCTGTGGCTGGAGGCGATGAAGATGGAGCACCGCGTCACCGCCCCGGTCACCGGCACCCTGACGGCACTGCACGCCGAACCCGGCCGCCAGGTCGAGGTCGGCGCGCTGCTCGCCGTCGTCCAGGCACCGCCGAAGGAAGCGGACCGTTCCGCCGACCACGAGGAGAGCCAGTGAGCGTCGTCATCGAGACCGAGGAGCACAAGGCGCTGCGGGAGGCCGTCGCCGCGCTGGGCCGCCGCTACGGGCGGGCGTACGTCACCCGGGCGATGGAGGAGGGCAAGGGCCCCGAGGAGCTGTGGAGCGAGGCGGGCAAGCTGGGCTACCTCGGCGTCAGCCTGCCCGAGGAGTACGGCGGCGGGGGCGGCGGCATCTACGAGCTGTCGCTGGTGCTGGAGGAGCTCGGCGCGGCGGGCTGCCCGCTGCTCCTGCTGGTGGTCTCCCCGGCCATCTGCGGCACGATCATCGCCCGCTACGGCACCGAGGAGCAGAAGCGGGAGTGGCTGCCCGGCCTGGCCGACGGCAGCAAGGTCATGTCGTTCGGCATCACCGAGCCGGACGCCGGCTCCAACAGCCACCGCATCACCACCACCGCCCGCCGCGACGGCGACACGTGGGTGCTCAACGGGCGCAAGGTCTTCATCTCCGGCGTGGACATCTCCGACGCCACCCTGATCGTGGGCCGCACCGAGGACGCCCGCACCGGCAGGCTCAAGCCCGCCCTGTTCGTCGTCCCGCGCGACACGCCGGGCTTCCACCGCACCGTGCTCGACATGGAACTGGCCGCCGCCGAGAAGCAGTTCGAGCTGGTCCTCGACGACGTGCGGCTGCCCGCCGACGCGCTGGTGGGCGACGAGGACGCGGGGCTCCTCCAGCTCTTCGCCGGGCTCAACCCGGAGCGGGTGATGACCGCCGCCTTCGCCGTGGGCATGGCCCGGTTCGCGCTCGCCAGGGCGATCGAGTACGCCAAGGAGCGGCAGGTCTGGAAGACCCCCATCGGCGCCCACCAGGCCGTCCAGCACCCGCTGGCCGTCGCGCACATCGAGGTGGAGACCGCCAAGCTGATGATGCAGAAGGCCGCCCACCTCTGCGACGCCGGCGACGACCTGGCCGCGGGCGAGGCCGCCAACATGGCGAAGTACGCGGCGGGCGAGGCCTGCGTGAAGGCGGTGGACACCGCCGTGCACACCCTGGGCGGCAACGGCCTCACCAAGGAGTTCGGCCTCGCCTCGCTGGTCAACGCGGCGCGGGTGGCCCGGATCGCCCCGGTCAGCCGGGAAATGATCCTGAACTTCGTCTCGCATCAGACGCTGGGTCTTCCCAAGTCCTACTGATATCGCCATATTTGGCGGCCACGCCCCAGCAGGGGCGCACATCGGCACAGCGTCGTGCGACAAGGAGCCTTCATGTTCCGCAGCGAGTACGCAGATGTCCCCGCCGTCGAGGAGCCCATCCACGACGCGGTGCTCGGCCGGGCCGCCGAACGCGGCGACACCCCCGCACTGATCGACGGCACCAACGGCATGACCCTGACCTACGCCCAGGTCGACGCCTTCCACCGCAGGGTGGCGGCCGGCCTGGCGGAGGCGGGACTGGTCAAGGGGGACGTGCTCGCCCTGCACAGCCCCAACACGGTCGCCTTCCCGATCGCCTTCTACGCGGCGACCCGGGCGGGCGCGGCCGTCACCACCGTCCACCCGCTGGCCACCGCCGAGGAGTTCGCCAAGCAGCTCACCGACTCCTCGGCGCGCTGGATCGTGACCGTCTCCCCGCTGCTGGAGACCGCGAAGGCGGCCGCGGAGCTCGCGGGCGGCGTCCGGGAGATCTACGTCTGCGACAGCGCCCCCGGGCACCGCTCGCTGATGGACTTCCTGGGCTCCACCGCCCCCGAGCCGCAGGTCCCGATCGACCCGGCCGAGGACGTCGCCGCCCTGCCGTACTCCTCGGGCACCACCGGCACGCCCAAGGGCGTGATGCTCACCCACCGGTCGATCGCCACCAACCTCGCCCAGCTGGAACCGGCGGTGCCCACCGGGGAGGGCGAGCGGATCCTCGCCGTCCTGCCCTTCTTCCACATATACGGGCTCACCGCCCTGATGAACGCCCCGCTGCGGCAGGGCGCCACGGTGGTGGTGCTGCCCCGCTTCGAGCTGGACGTCTTCCTCACCGCCGTCGAGAAGCACCGGATCACCGCCCTCTACGTCGCCCCGCCGATCGTGCTGGCCCTCGCCAAGCACCCCGCGGTCGACGGCTACGACCTCTCCTCGGTGCGGTACGTCATCAGCGCCGCCGCACCGCTGGACGCCGAGCTGGCGGAGGCGTGCCGGACACGGCTCGGGGTGCCGTCGGTCGGCCAGGCGTACGGCATGACCGAACTGTCGCCCGGCACCCACGTCGTCCCGCCCCTCGCGCGGGACGCCCCGGCCGGCACCGTCGGCAAGCTGATCGCCGGCACCGAGATGCGGATCGTCTCGCTGGACGACCCGGAGAAGGACCTCGGCCCGGGCGGGACCGGCGAGATCCTGATCCGCGGCCCCCAGGTGATGAAGGGCTACCTGGGCCGCCCCGAGGCCACCGACGCCATGGTCGACGCCGACGGCTGGCTGCACACCGGCGACGTCGGCCGGGTCGACGAGGACGGCTGGCTCTTCGTGGTGGACCGGGTCAAGGAGCTGATCAAGTACAAGGGCTACCAGGTCGCACCCGCCGAGCTGGAGGCCCTGCTGCTCACCCACCCCGGCATCGCCGACGCGGCGGTCATCGGGGTCTACGACGACGACTCCAACGAGGTCCCGGCCGCCTTCGTGGTCCGCCAGGCCGGTGCGGAGGAGCTCACCGGGGCGGACGTGACCGCCTATGTCGCCGACCGCGTCGCCCCGTACAAGCGGGTGCGGCGGGTCACCTTCGTCGACGCCGTGCCGCGCGCGGTCAGCGGCAAGATCCTGCGACGCGAACTGAGGGAACGAGCATGAGGGAACGAGCATGAGGGAACGCACATGACGGACACATCCGCGGACCTGGTGCGGCGGTCGGACGAGCGGGGCGTCGCCACGCTCGTCCTGGACTCGCCGGCCAACCGCAACGCCCTGTCGGCCGCCCTCGTCGGGCGGCTGGCCGGGCTGTTCGAGGAGTGCGCCGACGACCGGGACGTGCGGGCGGTGGTGCTCACCCACACCGGTACCACCTTCTGCGCCGGCGCCGACCTGCGCGACCCCCCGCCGCCCGAGGCGCTGACCGGGCTGCTGCGGCGGATGCTGGAACTGCCCAAGCCGGTGGTCGGGCGGGTGGACGGGCACGTCCGGGCGGGCGGGTTCGGGCTGCTGGGCGCCTGCGACATCGTCGCCGCCTCCTCGGCCCGGTCGACCTTCGCGCTGACCGAGGTGCGGATCGGGGTGGCCCCGGCGGTCGTCTCGCTCACCCTGCTGCCCCGCGTCGAACCCCGCGCCCTGTCCCGCTACTACCTCACCGGGGAGCGGTTCGACGCGGCCGAGGCCGCGCGGATCGGCCTGGTGACGGCGGCCGGCGAGGACGTCGACCAGGTGCTGGAGCCGGTCCTGGACGGTCTGCGCCGCGCCTCCCCGCAGGCCCTCGCCCGGACCAAACCGCTGGTCACGGCTAAGGTGCTGGAGAACTTCGACCGGGACGCGGAAGAACTGTCCGCGCTCTCGGCCCGGTTGTTCTCCTCCGACGAGGCGCGAGAGGGGATGACCGCCTTCCTCGAGCGACGGGATCCCGCGTGGGTGATGTGAACCAGGCGACGTCCGCGGCGGCGCGCGCCCCCAAGCAGGACCGCAGCCGGGCCACCCGGCAGCGGCTGCTGGAGGCCGCCGTCGCCTGCCTCGCCGAGCACGGCTGGGCGGGCTCCACGGTCGCCGTCGTCGCCGAACGGGCCGGCGTCTCCCGGGGCGCCGCCCAGCACCACTTCCCCACCCGCGAGGACCTGTTCACCGCGGCCGTCGAGCACGTCGCCGAGGAACGCTCCACCGCCCTGCGGGAGTTGTTCCCGCAGGGCGC
>NZ_JACADT010000468.1:0-4315 GCF_013421635.1 Streptomyces sp. UH6
CGGGGGCGGCGCGAGGCGGTTCGGGGAGGCGGGCGATCCAGTAGGCGTTGCTCAGCAGCACCGCCGCGGTGAACAGCGGCACGGCGTGGATCAGGGTGAGGCTGTCCAGGGCGAGGGCCACGGCGCCGGCTGCCGCGCCCAGGGTGTAGCCCACGTTCCGGGCCGCGCGCAGGTACGCGGTGGCGTGCACCCGCTTCTCGCGGGGGAAGATCTGCACCCGGTAGGCGTTGCGGCCGGTGCGCGCCCAGGTCTCCGCCAGGACCAGGGGGATCAGGACGGCCAGCGCCGTGGCGAAGCCGCTCGCGAGGAACCAGGAGGCGAAGAAGACCGCCTGGAGCAGCGACCCGTGGATCCAGCTGCGCCGCGTTCCCAGCCGGTCGGCCAGGCGGCCGAGCGGCACGGAGAACAGGAAGGCCGCGGCCAGGGAGAGGGTCAGCATGAGGCCGACCTGTGCCGGGCTCAGGCCGACGACCTGCGTGAAGTACACCGCCTCCCCGGTGATGAAGACGCCCTCGGCGAAGGCGGAGAGCACCGACTGGTACGACATTGCCCGTATCAGGCGGTCGTCGGGGAGCAGGCGGGACAGCGGGGAAGGCATGAAGGGCTCCTGGGACTCGATCAGGAGCAGTTTCGGCCCGGTAAATCTTGACGTCAAGATAATTTCCGTCGCGGTGACGGGTGCGCGGGGCCGCCACCAGGGGTGACGGCCCCGCGCGGAGGGCCGGGAGGCCGTGGATCAGGACGGGCAGCCGGCGTCGGAGATCACGAAGTGGCCGGGGGCGGTCTCCTCGAGGGTGTGGCTGTAGAAGGTGTTGTAGAGGCCCATGTTCTGCCCGGACCCGTTGGCGTAGGCGTAGCCGCCGCTGTGGTGGGCGCGGCCCGCCTGCACGTGGGCGTAGTTGGAGGCCGTGTAGCAGCGCGGCTCGAAGCCTCCGTCACCGCCGGTGGTGGTGGCGGTGACGGCCGCCGAACGGGCTCCCGGTGTGCCGGCGGAGTCGACGGCGGCCACGGTGTACGTGTAGGCGGTGCCGGGGGAGAGCCCCGTGTCGGTGTACGAGGTGCCGGTCGCCGTGCCGACCCGGGAGCCGCCGCGGTGGATCTCGTACGACGCCGCTCCCGCCACCGCGCTCCAGCTCAGCGTGACGCCGGTGTCGGTGACCGGGCCGGCGGCCAGCCCGGCCGGGGCCGGCAGGGCGCCGGGCTCGCCCGGACCTCCGGAGTCGCCGTCCAGGCCCCAGAAGAGGGCGGTGTAGTAGCTCGAGCAGATGGTGTCGAGGTAGTAGGCGCCCGCGGTGCCGCACTCCTGGGTGCCGGATCCGGGGTCGACGGCGGTGCCGTGACCCATGCCGGAGACGGTGAAGGTGGTGACCGCCGGGACGCCCTTCGCGTCGGTGTAGACGGCCTGTGTCGTGTTGCCGGGGAGCGAGGCGGTGGAGCTGGGGGTCTGGCCCAGGCCCCACACGTCGGTCCACTGGTCGCGTGACTGGGTGGCGTTGGCCGGCACCACGGTGGTGTCGGAGGTGCCGTGCCAGACGGCGACCCGCGGCCACGGACCGGTCCAGCCGCCGGACGCCGCGCGCACCGCGTCGCCCCACTGCTTGGGGGTCCGGGAGGTGGCGCTGTACATGCAGGTGTAGGCGTTGGCCACGCTGGTGGCGCAGCCGGCCGGGATGCCGGAGGCGATGGAGCCGCCGGCGAACACGTCCGGGTAGGCGGCGAGCAGCGCGGCGGTCATCGCCCCGCCGGCCGAGAGACCGGTGACGAACACCCGCGACCGGTCGACGCCGTAGCGGCCGATCGCGTGGTCGACCATCTGCTTGACGGAGAGCGCCTCGCCCTGGCCCCGGCCGTAGTCGGAGGACTGGAACCAGTTGAAGCAGGAGTTGGCGTTGTTGGCGCTCGACGTGTGCGGGTACACCACGGCGAACCCGTACAGGTCGGCGTACTTGGCCCACCCGGAGTGCGCGTGGTAGTCGGGCGCGCTCTGCGTGCAGCCGTGCAGGGCGACGACCAGCGGGGCGCCGGCGGGGAGTCCGTCGGGGACGTAGGCGTACATCTGGAGGTTGCCCGGGTTGCCGCCGAATCCGGTGACCTGGGTCAGTGAGGCGGCGGAGGCGGGCGTGGGGGCGGCGAACAGGGCCAGCAGCAGGGCGAGTACGGCGGTCAGGCCGAACCCGCGGAACCGGGCCCCGGATCGGGGGCGGTCAGGAACCGGCATGGGTCCTCCCGGACGGGGTGGGGGCGGGGGCGGGGGTGAGGCGCATGCGGGGGCACGCGTTCCGAACCGTACGAACGGGTCCCGGCGCTGCCAGTGGAGTGGCAGCACATAGGTTCGGGCTTCTGCTATGTGCGCTGCCGTGCCCGGGCGTCAGCGCCCCGCGCCCCTTCCGGGCGATGTGTCCGCGTGGTTCACTGTGGCCCCTCCGGAGCCGTCTCGCTCCGCGACGTCCTCCGTCCCCCCGGGAAAGGACCCGCCTTGCCGCACGTCCGCATCCACGCAGCCGCCGTTCTCCTGGCGGCGGGCGCCCTGGTCGCCGGGGCCGCGCTCCCGGCCTCCGCGATCAACTCGTACAACGCCGCCCCCGCGCCCGAGCGCACCGAGGTCGGCGCCCTCGTCGCCACCTGGGACGCCGACGGGGACCCGGCCACACCGGACCGGGTGGACTGGGTGTGCTCGGGCACCATGGTGGATGCCAACACCTTCCTCACGGCCGCGCACTGCACCACCGACTGGCCGGAGAACGTCCGGTTCTTCGTCTCCCTGGAGCAGGACGTCCAGGGAGCGCTGGACGAGGCCGGGCGCGCGCACCCCGGCGACCCGGCGGCGGTCGCCGAGGAGGTCGGCGTCGAGGGGGTGGCCCACAGCCACCCGCTCTACCCCGGCCCTTCGTCCGACACCCGTGACATCGCCGTCGTCGAACTCGACGCGGCCGACACCGCCGACCGGTGGTCCTTCACCCCGGCGGCCCTGCCGGCGGCGGGCGCCCTCGACACACCAGGCCCGCGGGGGCTGGACGCCACCGGCTTCGTCGTCGCCGGGTACGGCACCCAGGAGTCCCACCGAGGCCCGGGCGGACACACCCACCCCGGCGGCGGCGTGCGGATGAAGGCCCCGGTGTCCTTCAACGCCCTGAACAACGCGTGGATCCGCCTCGCGATGACCGCCCCGCAGGGCAACGGCGGCGCGTGCTACGGCGACTCGGGCGGCCCCAACTTCGCCGAACTCGACGGCCGGCGCACGCTGGTGGCCACCACCATCACGGGCGACGGCCCGTGCTACGCGACCAACGTGGTGTACCGGCTGGACACGGCGGGAGCACGGGCCTTCCTCTCGCCGTTCGTGACGCTGCCGTAGCGGGCGCACGCCCCCGCCACCCGCGGGCGCCCGTCCCCCTCCCCGGGCCGCGGGGAGGGGTCAGGCCTCGCGGGCGGTCCGTTCCAGGCGGGCGTGGTGGGACCGCCACCACGCCGCGTCCGTCTCCGGCAGCGCCGGGTTGTCCTCCCGCATCCCCACCGAGCCGTCGATCAGCTCACGCAGGATGTCGGCGTGCCCGGCGTGCCGCTGCGCGTCGGCGATCACCCGCACCACCGCGTGGTGCAGCGTGATCTCGCGCCGCTCCGGCGGCCACCACGGCACCGTGCCCACCGTCTCCAGCGGCAGCGCGTCGATCGTCGCGTCCGCGTGCGCCCAGGCCCGGCGGTACAGGTCCACCACGAACGCGCGGGACTCCTCGGCCGTGGCCCACATGTCCGCGTTGGGTTCGGCGCCGTCCGCGACCCACGGCAGGGGGATGCCGGAGGGCCGGGCGAACACGTCGCCCAGATACCCCAGTTCCACGCCCGCCAGGTGCTTCACCAGGCCCAGCAGATTGGTCCCGGTGGGTGTGAGCGGACGGCGGACGTCGTACTCGCAGAGCCCTTCCAGCTTCCACAGCAGTGCCTCCCGCGCGTCCTTCAGGTAGCGGTGGAGGTCGGCCTTGGGGTGCGCACCGGAGGAATCGATCATCGGAGCAGTCTGCCGCCCGAGGAGGCGGCGCGCAGCCGAATAAGCGCCGGGCGGCAGGGCGGGCTCCCCCTGCCGTCAGGTCAACCTGGGGATGACCCGTACATCCACCTCAGGTTGACCCGGCGGCGTACCCGCACGGAAGTTGACCCAGGTGGTGTCCGCCCGGCGGACGCGGCCCGCGGCCCCGCCCTCCTAGCCTCGGTGGTGCGGAGAACGCACGGCCGAACACGGGGGAAACACCATGAACAGTCCGCACCGATCGCACCGCCCGCACCGATCGCACCGCCCGCACCGCACGAGGCCGGCCCG